>CAJPTT010000183.1 GCA_905373565.1 uncultured Treponema sp.
ATACAAAAAGATTACGGAATATGTATATCCGATATTACGTGAAAATCCCTATTTCGGCTCAAATATTAAAAAGCTCAAAGGTAATTACAAAGACCTATATCGTTTTAGAATAGGGGATTATCGTCTATTCTATAAAATATCAAAAGATACGGTCATTGTATTTATAATCGATATTGAAACACGGAAAGATGCTTATAAATAATATTACCTAACACCGTTTTCAAAGCCGACAACGCAGACAAGCTTGTTGCACTTTAAAACAATGTTATGGCGACACTACACTAGGATGCGAGGTTTTATGAAAAGATATGCGATGCAAAACTATTTTGATTATATTGATGATGATGAGCTCCGTGCGTTTTTTGCGGGCGCTGTAAAAATTCCCAGCATCAATCCGCCGGGGAACGAAGCGCCGATGGTGCAATATATAGAAAATTTTTTACAAGCGAATAAGATTGAATATGAGAGGATTCCGGTTGAAGGAGACCGCTGCGATATTGTCGCTCGGGTGCATGGAAAAAACCGTGAAAACAGCATCATCTTTACCGGACACATGGACGTCGTACCGGTTTCCGACGAAGAGCGGGGACGATGGAACTTTGATCCGTTCGGTGCTGAAATACGGGACGGTGTTTTGTACGGCCGCGGCAGCAGCGATATGAAAAGCGGACTGACCGCTGCGCTTTATGCAATGGCTATTTTACAGCGGCACGGTATCGTACCCCCTACCGATATTATCTTTGCCGCGACAATCGACGAAGAAAACTACATGAAAGGTTCGAAGCGTCTTTTATACTCTCCGTTGTTTGACGGAGCCCGCTCGCTGGTGGTGTGCGAACCGACCGATTTAAAGTTGTGTATAAAAGGGAAAGGCAGAACATGGGCGGATGTTTGCGTACGGGGTAAAACTGCGCACGGTTCACAGGCAGGCGCGGGCGATAATGCGATTTACACGGCAATCAATTTAATAGAAAAGATTAAGCATACGGAGTTAACGGGCTATTCTTCGGCAGAGAACGGGGTGTCTTTTTGGCGAACGCTGGCAATACAGGCAGGTGTGGAACCGCAGGTAGTTCCCGACACCTGTGTATTTACTGTGGATGCGCGGCTTGCCGTCGGGCATCCCATCGATGCAGTATGGGCGCAGTTGGACGAACTGATTGCCGCATTGCACCAAGAAGTTCCTACCGCCCAAGTGTCGTATATCGTTGTCGATAGGCGCCCCTCGTGGACTACGACAGAAAGCGATCCGTTGGTACAGCGGTGTAAAACAGCGCTGGAAGCCGTCGGTCTTCCGTATATCCCGGATATCTTTGCAGGTTCTACCGACGGCAGCGTACTGGTAAAGCAGGGGCTTACTCCCGTTATCATCGGCCCGGGCGACCTTGCCGTCGTCCACCGCGAAAACGAACATATTAAGCTTTCTCAACTTTATCAGGCGGCAAGGTTATATCTGTCAATGATGCTGAGCCGATTGAACACGTAATGTGTTTAATCGGCTTTTGCTTTATCAGTAGTTTTAAGCTTTTTACTTTATCGCTTCCGCAAGATTATCCGCATTCAAAAGGCGGATATCGTTTGTCGTATCTTGAACGAGCAAGCCTTTTTCCGTAACGCTTATTGCCGTGTACGGAAGCACGGTTACAGTCGATTTCGCTTGCATTTCGAGATTATCGTTAAAGCGGGCAAGATAATATTTGCCCGATTGCTCGATAACCGCATAGTAGCTGTCGTCAACCTGTATTAAAAGGCTTTGTTCTGCAATAGGAACGGTCGCCTGTTTGGTCATTTCGAGCGTACGGGGGTTCATAGCAATCAGTGTAATCATCTGGTTCCCCGATTTTGAACCGGCAATTGCAATAAGCGAATCCGTTCCTTCGATGAGTACGCGACCCCGTACGGTATTCAACGACGAAGTTTTCAGCGGTTTTTCCGTTTTAAGGTCGAGCAGTACGACTTCCGAAAGCATGGAACCGGGGTCAACCACTTTCAGCACGGCGCCTGGTAATGCGGAGGCAAAAGCCGCTTCGTCTTGAGCTTTGCGTTCCGCTCGTTTTTCTTCGATAATTTTCCGAGTATCCGCAGCGACATCTTTCCGGTCGCTTTGAGCTTCCTGTTCTTTTGTATCGGCAAATTGCTTTTCGGAAGCAGCTTCCCGCTCTTTGTCTTGAGTCTGTTTTGCGGCATCATCGGCTGCTTTTTGTTTGGCGTCAGCTTCTTTTTGCTTTGCCACAGCGTCTTGATTGTCTTTTTTTGCTGCGTTCGCTTTTTCGGCGGCAGCTTTATCTTTATCGCTTGCTTCCTGCTTATCCTTTGCGGCTTCCTGTTGTTTTTTTGCAGCTTCTTCCGCTGCTTTGCGGTCATTAGGATTTTTTTGAGCCTGTTTCTTTGCAGCCTCCGCAGCCTTTTCGGATTGAGCTGCCTGCTTCTTTGCAGCCTCCGCATCTTTTCGGGCTTTCTCCGCATCTTGCCGCGATTGAGCTGCACTATCTTTTGATTTGTCGGCTTCTTTTTGTGCGGCAGTCGCTTCATCTTGTTTTGCGGCGGCTTCCTTTCGAGCTGCATCGGCATCCTGCTGCGCAACATTCGCACGATCGCGAGCGGCGCTGCTTTCACGTTCTTTCAGGTCGATCATGTCTTTGCGGGTTGCAATATCTTTATCATCTTGCTCGCGCATTTTATCAACAACGTTTTTATCGGAAATTGAACTTGTATCAATTGTGCTTAACGTACCGCTGTATTTCTGATCGGAAAGCGGTATAACAATCTGCGTTTTTCCCGGCCATTCATCGTAGCGCAGCGCAAGACCCGCTTTATCGGCAGCCAAGTTCTTAACGACGACCGCTTTATACTTACTTTTAAACATATTCATATCGCCGCGGTATACCGCATTATAAATCGTTACAAAGTGAGCAATCGTTCTTGCATCTTTTTCGGAGTATCCGTAAGCGCGCCGTAAATAGGCGGCGATAATAACTCGTACATTGCTGATATGGTCAACTTTTGCTCCGCTGCCGATAATCATTATATCCGCATCGAGGCCGGTATTTACCGACGGATCAACGGCATGGATAACGGCATAGCGATTACGATCACCGGCACGTCCTCTTTGAGCAGCTCCCGCAAGCGATTCTCCGATTTCGGCGATGGCTCGCAGAGAATCAATTTCGGCGTGAGGCCCTGTGTAGTTGACAAATTCAATCGGTGTATTTCCGGTCTGCCTCAATTCATTCTGATCGACTTCTATCGCAAAAATCGAACCCGTGAAGGCGATCGTACAGAGGCATATAAGCGCTATTCTTTTCATTGAACAACCCCTTTCTGTGAAAATAATAGGAAATCTCTAAAAGTTCAGTTGTTAGAGATTCACAATACAGAGAAATTCCGAACCTTTAGGATGTATCCCGACGGAAGAAAGATTCTCGGTAAAACAACGTTCGGTACTATTCTACTATAGTTTTTATTTTTTGTCTTGCGTACTGCTTAATATTTTCAGGAAAGGCGCTTGCAGCGATAGTAAAAAGCGCTTTAACGGCAGAGCCTGCTGTTTGTTTATCGCCGTACTTTGCAATTTCGGTCAAGGCATCGCAGGCAGCATAAGCCGGTTCATGGGAGCGTACCCCACAGCGTTGTAATAATAGCTGAATCGCTTCGATTGAGCTCCCGTCAGGGTCGGATGCAATAAAACCCAATGCACGGATGATTGCAACGGCTAACGTCGGATCGATGGTTTTCGAGGCCTCGTCCAGTAGAATGGTACGATATTCCAACGATTCCAATAAACCGAGCAGTTCCGCCGCCCGCGCCCGTTCGTAAACCGTAAAATCGTATGGGAAATACGCTGCTCGCTGATTATTCGTTAAGATAGTTTGCAAAGTAAGCGCGTAGGCAGCTTCATCCGTACCGACTGTCCCCTTTGTAATAGCATCATCGATGCCGTCTAAAAGAGCCGTCGTATCTCCATAAGGAACAAAAAAGGGCAGCGTTTGTGTTTTTTCTTGTATTTTTAAAATCCGATACTGCGGAGATGCTTCTTGTTGCGGATTAGCTTGCATAATCTTTGTATCCAATCGCCGACTGTTGATAACCCAATCATCGATAGCAATAAGAATACCGCTCGGTGTGATAACCGGCAGAAAAGCGGACGCGGCGAGTTTTTGTTCCCGCTTTACGCTTCCCGTTCCGCTGATAATTGCTGCAAATCCTTTACAGGCGATGTAATATTCACCGGCCGTTTTGGAATAATATACCGGCAGCGTTATGCGGCTATTTAATTTCGTCGTCCAGTTGATTTTATTAGAGGTAATGCTTCTCGCCGAAACGGTGCCGTCGGCATATATGCACACCAGCTCATCACCTGAGTTCTGCATAAACAGAGGCGCCGTTTCCTGTGTTTGCCAGACGGCAAAACCATCGCTCGTTTCAGCGGCGGCAACCCCGTTTCCGGAGAAGCCGGTTTCGCTGCGGTAATAGGCGAGGATACCGTCGCCGGTGCCTATCACATATCCGCCGGGAGCAGCGGAGAGTGCGGCAATATCTTTTTTTAAGGCCTTTGTGTTTAACACTTGTCCGGTAAGGGAGACGGTTAAAAAGTCTTTGTTCGTAAGTGTTAGTAACAATGACGCCGCGCCCGTTTCGCACAACTGTCGTGTCGGCGGAGCGGATAATTTAACCTGCCACCTGAGTTTTCCTGTTACGGAAAAACAGTAAAGATTGGATCGCGTAAGTACGCATATTCTGCCGTCGGTTGTACTGTAGGGAGCGTAGAGCGCCGATTCCGGCAGTCGTATCGACCACAGATAAATCCCCTGACCTGAAACCGCCTGCAGCATCCTCGATGAATCGGCGATGAGCAGTATGCCTGAGTTTGAAACGGTTAAAAACGGCTTTATTGTTCGCTCGATATTTCTCCGCCACACAAAGGAGCCGGTGTAATCGATACAGTTAAGTGCCTGATCGGAGCTCAAAGTGTAAAGATATTCTCCGTGTAATACCGGATCGCAGAGTGTTTCGCCGGCCATAACCGCCGACCATTGTGCCTGTTCGGTTTGTGCAGTCAGTAATTCGACCGAAATAAACAAAAAAATCAACGATAAGAGTGCGGTAAATAGGATATTCAAAAGGCTCGGTGTTTTTTTCATCGGGTAAAAATTCCTAAAAGTTCGCAATGGTGTGTCTGCGGATAGAAGTCGAATAACCGGTATTCAATAAATCGGTACCCCAATGCGGTTAATTTTTTTGCATCGCGGACAAAGGTTGCCGGATTACAGGAAATATAGTGAATGCGTGGGATTTTTGCGTGCCCCAGATAGGTAAGCGCCCGTTCGTGGATGCCTTGCCGCGGCGGATCGATGACAACAACATCATAAGCGAGCTGTGCGGCGGGGATGTCC
>CAJPTT010000184.1 GCA_905373565.1 uncultured Treponema sp.
TGGAGAGATTGTGTGGTAAGCTCCTGTACAAAATCCCTGTGCGCACCGTCCTGTAAATCAGAAGCAATCCCATCCGTACAGATAACGGCAGATGTAAATAAGCTGCGCTCATACTTTTTTACTTCCCATTTTGACAACATATTTTCGCTTGTAAGACAATCGGTAGCATTGACAAATGAGTCATCTTTTTCATCCGTCAGCACTACGCTGTCGGTGACATTCTTTCCCAATAGGCAAATCATACCGTCACCCAGCCGTGCCGCCATTATTTCCGTATCCGTTACATAGAGAAAAAGACAGGTAGCAGAACATTTGCTTGCCGGATACGCAGTGAGCGCGCTGATCCAGTAACTCTGAATCAGCATGAGTAAATCGCTAAACGCTATATCGCTCCGGTTCTCAAAGGTCTTTATTGCTCTAATGGCAGCACGGCAGGCTTGCCGAGAACCTGCATCGGCATACGGCTTACTGCCTAATCCGTCCGCAACAACGGCAACTACCCCATTTTGCGTCTTTCTTATTAAAAAAGCGTCTTGATTGGGAAGGCCGCAGGCTTCATGCGCCGTACCGCGTACTGAAACGCCCCATACTTGTTTTATGTTAGCGTTCATAGAAACCAGCCATATCTTCAAGCGCAAAATAAATATCTTGTGCTCTTATTCCTATTTTCTTATTTATCCGAGCATCGCCTCCGCAATAGACAACGGTTACTTTCTTTCCGCCGGTATTGCAACGGAGAATAAAATCCTCCGCTGCCGCTTCATAATATCCGTCAGACAAAATAAATGCGCGCTCTATGTGCTGAGTTTCAAAAAGCTGCTGCAGCGCTGAAGCCGAACCGGCCCAATCGCAATATGTCCATTCGACATCCGAAAACCGGTCATCCGTTTCTTTTATCGCTTCAAGCGTATTGCACACATTCTTTACGATCACCGGTTTTGCCAAGCAGCTCATACTGCCGGAAGTATCGGAAATTACATAGATCACGCTACATTGCCTCCTTTTTAAAAGTCTACCATATCGTCAATAGCTTTGAGAACACTGTTTTGAACCGTATTAGCGTTTCTCGATGCAGCGGTAGAATGAAACGGTAAAAGTTTATTCGGATCAGCCGAGCGGGAACGGACGCTTACGCTCATTGTTACCATTTTAAAAAACGTATGAATATCCGCAGCATCTTTTGCCAGAAACACCTTGTTTTCGGTTCCCTGTAAAAATTTGTTCAGCACCGGATCTTCTTGAGTGGTACCGATTGCCATTGCCATACGATCGCATTTTGCAGTACGCCCGGATGTAATAAAGGCATTCATCGGCTGTTCCCACGAATCATTCGGTGCACCATCGGAAATAAGCACCACCGTCGGGCGATATCCCTTTGAAGGAATAATTGTTTTATCCTCTATCATCTCCTTCGCCATGGATAGCGCTGCACCCATAGGCGTATTCCCGTTTGCTTCAAGATGCGGACTGCTTATATCCTTTGCTGGGGTAAGCGGCAAAGCCAACTGTGCGCCGCCGCCGAAAGTAATAACTGCAACTTGAATCTCCACTTCGCGGGCATTTTCCCCCTTAAATGTATTAATCATAGTCGCAACCGCATTATTCAACTCGGTAATTTTTTCGCCAAACATACTTCCGCTGCCGTCCAGCAATAAAATAACGGGAATCGGACGTGCTTTTTCAACGGTAAATTTTGATGGATCAAACATACTTCTTATCTCCTTATGTAAGCATCTGCTCAGCATGATATACCAACAGAGCACTCTTAATTGTATATTAGAATAATAGGTTATCTAATTACAAAGTTGACACTTTTTTGCGTATCTCTTTCAAAAAAGTATTCAGCATTCTGCTTGCATCGGTTTTATCGCGGTTAAACCGTGCGGCTATTTCTTGCTGTGAAGGGAGGCGATTCCCGGCTGCGCACACACCCCGCAGCTCATCGAATAAAACAGTATCTACAAATAAGAAATCCACCTGCGTACCGGAAGCTTTTAAAAGACTGTCCAATGCAGGATAAAACTCCCGTGTCAGCAATGCGGATAAATACGGTTTTATCCGCTTCTGTTTTACCTTAAAGCATTCGTTAATGACGGCAAATTGTTTTATTCGTTCTTCAGTTTCAAGCCGACTATCATAGTCGCATTCGGGATTCCCGATATCGGATTTACAAGATGCAAGAACGCTAATCTCTGTTCCGTTTATAACCGATATGTCGGGAGTAATTTTTGTTAAGCCGAAGTCAATCGCCTGACGAATCTCCTTCTCCGATTTCCCCAATAATTTTCCGATTTGGAACAGTTTTTCGGTATCAGAAACATCATAACCCCGCGCTTGAGCAAGGCTTATAATTTTATTCCACAGTTGCGATATCTTGAGCGGAATCGTTAAGCCTCGCAGTTTGGTCTTTTTTCGTTCTCGTGCAATTTCATGTTTAACCGCTGCGTTGATATAATGCAAAAAAGGTTTGCCGACGTCGGGTTTATAGCCTTCAATGCACTTGCCGATACATTCATTGATTACGCCGCTGTATACGGAATATATCCGTTCTCCGCTGATTTCTCTCCGTCTATAGAGTACCTTATAATACTTCCACAAAGCGATCCATAATTCTCCTTTTTTAGATTCACGGATGGCATAATATTCTTCATCGCTCTTATTTAAATAGAAAAAATCTTCTGCTGCTTGCTGTATACGCGTTTCGTATTCGCTCCGGTTTGGTTCACTCATCGAAAATATCCTTACAGTGCGAAGAATGTATCGATAGCTTTAATCGCAGCTTGTTCGTTAGGTGCCTCCATCGCCGCAGTTAAGGAATCAAGATAATAGAGCGGCGTTAAATCGTATAAAACTTGCGTTCCTGCTTTAATTTGCCCGCCTTCAAATTCAACCTTACCGTATATAATATACTTGATATTCGCGTTAAAGAACTTTTCGGCAAAATGCAGCGCACAAAATAAAACTATCGGTAACGTTTTTTGCCCGTATGTTATATCCGCTATAATTTCAGCTCCGGGTTCCGGAAAATCAAGCAGTTTTCTAAAACGCATCTCATGCGTTTCTTTATCCTCAGTAAAGGATTCAACTATATCATAAAAAGAAATGTTGGCTCCGATAGCCTTGTTAACGGATTCGAGCTCAGCCCGGAATCTCTCTGCATTTTGCTTACTTGCACCTGTATCATTCATCAGGCGAACAACTTTTACGGTCTCGCCTTTCTGCATCGTTTTTGCCAGTACCGAATTAACCGGAAAAGATACCGCCCCTTCATACTCAATAACCTTATTACCCGCAACCGGATAATGAAGCGCCTCAATATGTTCCTTTATAGGAATAGTTGTAAAAATTATTTTCATACAATACCTCGTTTAAATCTCTAAAATAAAAAGTAGCTTAATAGTATTATATAATATATAGAAGAATAAAGTTGACGGTTTATAAGAAAAAATACAATAAGGCGGGAGAAAACTCCCCGATTAAAAGCTTGCGCTACCCCCTGATATGTTGTGCCATTTGTCAATAGCAAAACAATAAAAAATCCTCTTTGTATGAGGTAATGTCTCATACGGGTGATGCTATCATCATCTATCTTGTCGCTCAATCCTCGTTTTTACAAACCGTTGGCACAACATATTGTCTAATTCACCTTAAATTTTTCCATTTCAACTGTAAGACTATCAATGCTCTGTTTATTTTTTTGCGTGATGCCATTGACTTCCTGTACGGCGGTATTAATTTGTACGGCTCCCGATGCCATCTCATTCATACCGCAGGCGATCGTGTCGGATAAGGCTGCAAGCAGCTTCATTTCGTTGGAAATAGCCGTACTGCCTTTCAGCATTTCTTGCGAAACGGCCTGTACTTCGTGCGTCATATCTCCGATTTTATCCATTGCCTGCACAATATGCATACTGCCGCTTTTTTGTTCCTGCATTGCATGCATAATCACCTGCTCTTGAGTTTTTGTTTTTTCGACAAGATCGAATATTGCATCAAATTGCACTTCGGTTGATTCTGCCGAAGCGGTAACCTGTTCAATCTTTGTTTTTAATTCTTTCAAAATTTTCGTGATGTTCTTTCCGTGATTACTGGATTCTTCGGCAAGTTTTCGTATTTCACCGGCAACAACGGCAAAGCCTTTTCCCGCCTCACCTGCATGAGCGGCTTCAATCGCGGCATTCATTGCAAGTAAATTAGTTTGCGCCGCAATATTTTGAATGACGCTGCTGGTTTCCAACAGAATTTCGGAGCTTTCATCGACGGCCTTGCTTAAACTAACGGATTCTAAGACAACCGTTTTGCCGCCCGCGGTCGCTTTGTTTAATTCATCAAGAATCCGCATATTTTGCTCTATCCCGACATTGACGGTTTGAATACTGTTAGCCATCCGATCAATGGAGATACGCGAATCATCTACCGCTTCCGTTTGCACATTGACATGCGCATCCAGTTTTTCAATGGTACGGGTAATCGCTTGCAGCGAGGTGCCGATTTCGATAACGCTCTTTGACTGGGTCATTACTTGTTTTTTTATGTTTTCGATATTGGTGTTGATTTCATATACGGCGCTCGCCGTTTCCGTCATATTTGCGGAAAGTTCCTGACCTACTTCAAAGAGCACATTTGCACTCTCTTTTACCGTAAAAATAAGAACACGGACATTATCAACCGACTGATTAAAATCTCTGCTCATCATACCTATTTCGTTCGAAGACAGCACTTCCATCCGTTTCGTAAAGTCTCCGCTGCGGAGGTGGGCAAATACTTTTGAGGTTTTAAGAATCGGTTTAATGACTTGCCGGTGTATAAACAAGATAAAAGCTCCGATTGACATAATGACAATAATGAGCAATATCAAGGTTGTTATGCCATAGATATCCAATAAGAGGTAGGATTGTGCGACAACGGTATCCATTCTCGCATTAATAAGACTGAAAAATTCATTCAAAGGCGCCATAATATCGGCAACCGTTTGGTGATAAGCGGCATCATGCAGTATTCTAATTGCAAAATTTTGCGCTGTTTCGCCTTGCTGCGGTTCCATTTGGCCTGCGGCGCACGTGTGCGATAGAACACTGTCCATAGCCTGTTTTTCACATTCGGTTAATTTTTCGGAATAACCGCTTGCCGCGTTCAAAAGAGCCATCTCTTGCGCATTACACTGTAATTCAACCAATAAGTCGTGCCGGGTAATCGTCCTTCCGGGAAATAATTTTGCATCGACTGTCTGAGGCCGCGGCCGCTCACCGTTAATCCATTGTACAATAGTAAGATATTCTTGGCGGTATTGTTCGTTACCGGTTACCGCAAATAATCTGCATAACCGCGTTAAATCTTGCGATGTTTGCTTGATCTCGTTGGAGGCAAGTATGAGCAATTC
>CAJPTT010000185.1 GCA_905373565.1 uncultured Treponema sp.
ATTCAAGACTTGCCGCCGTTTCAAAAATACGGCAACGAGTTTCATCAAGAACACTGAGCGTTTCATCGTAATTTAGAACGCGCGATACGGTAGCAGCCGAAACTCCCGCTTTTTCGGCAATATCTTTTATTGTAGCCATTACGTTACCGTATCACAACTCTCCTTTAAAACGCAATAGTTTTTTTAATTTCAACTCCGAGATGAGTACAGCGCTTAAAATCAATAGGGCACCGCACAGTACTCGCAATGAAAGTTTTTCATGTATCAACAACACGGAAAAAAGAGTTGCAAACACCGCTTCCAGCGACAAGATGATAACAGCCTGTACTTGCTTTACATATCGTTGTGATGAGGTCTGTAAAAAATAGGTAATTGCCGTGCTGACAATACCGAGATATAAAATCGATAATAAAGCATTTTTCCCCCACACTATTCCCGCCATTCCGCCGGTAAACGGCAAGGAAATACAGGATAAGACAAAGGCTGTTGTTATTTGGACAAAGCTGAGGATATCAGTTCGATAATGGGGAGCATATTTACCGGTAAAAAAAACTTGACAAGCAAAAAAGAATGCGCCGGCAAGCGAGAGCGTATCTCCGATGCCGATAGTAAAATCTTTTGTCAATGTTAAAAATCCTGCTCCGGCCATCGCTAAAATCATACCGGCGAATTCACGCAGTGCAGGGCGCTTTTTATATGCACCCCACACGAGGAAGGGAACAAAGACAACATTCGTCGCCGTTAGAAATGCGTTGTTAGACAGTGTGGAAAACTTTAAACCGATCGTTTGTAACGTGAACGCAAGAAATAAGCACAGCCCCATGATAACACCGGCTATCATCTCTTGCTTTAAAACGCTCTGCAAACTTTTACGTGCAGCAAAAAACATAATGATTGATGCAAGGAAAAAACGCACCGCCATAATTTGCATCGGCGTAAATGCGGTCAACGCAAGGTCTACGGCAAGAAACCCTGCACCCCACAATATGGTAGCCGATAATAATCCGACAACGCCTAAAAGCTCTTTATTCATAATCATAATCCTACGGGAAACCTATAACCTATCCGAAGTTATCGGATAGGTTATAGCCGGTAACTATAAGTTATTTTGCAAACTTTGTCGATAAATCCCGCTGCAATTCTGAAATATCAATGTACCTGCGCCTCCCCGTATTGTATTCTCACTTTTTTGATTCGTGCGGATTTCATACCTGCCGTTTCTCCACAGCGCTTATTGAGTCGTAATAGAGTATAAACCCTTTTTACAGACAGCAAAAACGAGCTAATTACAAATTAAAACAGCCGCTTTCACATTGGAAGAAACTCCTGTCTGAAGGTGTTTTTTTGTAATTTTTCTCCATATTTCTTAGCCACTTTTACGTCCGTGATGTATATAGACAATATGGAGGTGTAAGATGGCTCAAAAACCATTTGAAGAATTAACAATCGCAGACGATTTTATGTTCTGTAAGGTTATGGAACATGAATCTATCTGTAAAGATTTTCTTGAGATGCTCTTTAGCGTCAAGATCGAGAAAATCACGTATCTATCGTCTCAAAATACCGTTACCACTAATTCGGGAGCAAAAACCGTTCGTCTTGACGTATTGGTAAAAGACAAAGCCGGTACATCCTATGATATTGAGATGCAAGTTGCTAACCAATATAATCTTCCAAAACGAATGAGATACTATCAGGCTGCCCTTGATATTTCGTTCCTTGATCAGGGATACTCTTATAAGACGTTAAACGATAGTTTTATTATTTTTATTTGCTTGTTTGATCCTATAGGAAAGAATAGAGCTATCTACACGTTTGAAAACATTTGCATTGAAGATAAAACCATACCCTTACGGGATGGGACAAAAAAGATTATACTGAATGCAAATGCATTTAACGCAACTGATAATAAAGATCTACAAGGCTTTTTACAATATGTAAAAACCGGTAAGATAACAACGGACTATACGGGGAGGATAGAACAGATGATACAGACGGTAAAACAAAACGAATTAGTACGGAAAGAATACCATATCTTACCAGTAGCTCTTATGGATGCTTTCGACGAAGGTTCTCGTCAAAAAGCACTTGAGACGGCACGGCTGATGAAACAAGCAAATTGCGAAATTCCGTTTATAGAGAAGATGACCGGTCTTTCCCAAGCCGAGGTTGAAGCGCTGAATTAATGGGTAAGGGAAAGAAAGCCCCTTCTCTTTTTCGTCATAATCTCTCCACGAAATCTGCCGCCCCCGCAGGGTGGAAACGCATTGTAATTGCAAAATCGTTAATACGGGTTTTATTTTTATACATTTGTTCTTCGCCGCAGCTGTTGGAACCGAGGCCGCTGTGTTTTGCATCGATATGCACCACTACTCTTCCGGCTTTTTCTATGTTGCCAATATGGCCTGCTTTCTCCAGCGCATCGATTGTATAATCATGCACATTTATTCCTACCGGCTTTTCAAAGCTGAATAATAGACCTTTACCGGCGCCGCTCAACAAGAGCCGTTCGACCTCTTCACGGTGCCCGTTTTCCTGCGGTTTAACATATTCGGTGTGCATGTCCTGCACGGATGCAGAATACACGCCCTTTTGAACATGGGCTTTCATATCACAGTAATTTTCTTCGAAACCTAATCCGTACCATGTAACACGGTTGAATTGCAACGGCATACTGAATTCTATTCCCGCACGCGGAATCATCTGAGGAACAAAATCGGTATACGCAAATGAACGCGCTTGCAGGTCAAATTCAATCTCCCCGTCCGAAAAGATTCGGTAACGGTATCCGCATTTAAATCCGAATGCTTGATTTAAAAAGGAGAAATGCGTGGAAATATGTACCGCTATATAATTTTTCTCGGAACTGTAGGTAAAGGCTTCCAACTGTTCTTGTTGTTTATGTATAAAATATTTCTCCTTCCAATCTTTAACTTTATACATATCGTTGTCTATCAACGCGCGCTGGACATTCGGGGTAAAACCTTCACACAGATAGCTTATTTCGTCTACCGTATATTCAAGCAGTCTACCGGTTACCTTGCAAAACGCTACCTGCACCCCATTGCCGGACACAGTAAGTTTTGTCTGTTCATCTGATATTTGCAAACCGTGTTCCGTGTCGTGTAAGCACTGTCGGAGTCTCTGCGTGACCGGTAATAAGAGCTGCCGCTTTGCAACAATAAAATCTGAATCCGCATATAAGGTCTTGTGTTTATGCGTAAATTGTATATTCAGATGATATGCTTCAAATGATTCTTTGGGTAAGGAATAGGGAATGCGAATTGTCTCTTCCTTCCCCACAGCGGCAGTCAACGTATCGATTATGCCGCTTTCATATACCGTACCGTTAGACACAACCTGCCAACATAATGCAATATCATGCAAATCCGTAAAATCGTAGCGGTTCCGGATTGTAATCAGGCCTTTAGCAAGATCTGCCGGATAGCAATCTATCGGAGCAATAACTTCCTTATAACACAAAAGGCCTGTGGACGGCGTTCTGTCCGGCATTAATAAACCGTCGATACAAAAATTGGAGTTAGTAGGTTCGTCACCGAAATCACCCCCGTAATAATACGTTATACTCCCGTCTTTTTTTGTGATTTGAATCCCGTGATCGTACCATTCCCAGATAAAACCGCCCTGCAATCTTTTATACCGACGGAACAGGTTCTGGTATTCTTCAAGATTGCCCGGCCCCGTTCCCATCGCATGAGCATACTCGCAAAGCAGATGGGGTTTACCGTGCGCGTCATTGCCTTCGGCAATTTCCTGAAGCCGATTTAAACGGGTATACATCGTTGAATACACATCTGCTGTTTCCGCATTACTATCACCCTCATAATGAAGGAGCCGTGTTTTATCAAGCAAACGGATACGGTCTGCGGCTTTTTTAAAATTGGTACCCATGCCCGATTCATTTCCCATCGACCACATCAGGATACACGGATGATTATAATGAGCCTTTACCATCCGTTCACACCTATCGATATAGGCGTGCTCCCATGATGCCGTCTCATTAAGCCAATTCGTCGCTTGTATCCATTCAAACCCGTGCGATTCCAAGTCGGCCTCATCGATAACATATAGGCCGTAGGTATCACACAAATCGTAAAAATAATCTGCCTTGGGATAATGAGAGCAGCGAACGGCATTGATGTTATGCTGCTTCATCAATATGATGTCCTGCTCGACAACGGTCTTATCTACCGTACTGCCACCGGCCGGACTAAAATCGTGCATATTGACGCCGTTCAGCAACACCGCTTTTCCGTTTACCGTAAAATTCCCGTCAATAATTTCAATTTTTCTAAAACCGATCGTCAGCGCTGCAGTGTCAAGTATTCGTCCGTCTTTTTTTAGTTCCAGCTGTAAACAATATAAAAAAGGAGTTTCAGCAGTCCATGTATGCACCGAGGAAATTTCTTCGCGTATCACTCTGAGCATTGAACTGCAGTTGTTCGAGTAGAATACCGTACCGCCGTTTTGAACACCATCCTGCATTGTATTACAGGTACTATCTTGAACGGTAGCGCAGCCGTGTACTATCTCCCGTCCGCTGTCTTTTTCCGACAAGTGGTATTCTACCGTATAGTCTGCACCTTCGGCTTCTGCACTCAGCAGAACATCGGCATATAACACACCGTCCTTGTATCCGTTTTTTAAATCGCCGCGAACAAAGCAAGTAGAAATTGAATATGCACTCTCGTGATACACCGTTACATCGCGAAAGATCCCGCTGAATACCCACATATCCTGCCGTTCCAAATACGAACCGTCAGACCATTGGTAAACTCGTACTGTGATTTGATTTTCACCTATAACAACGCAATGTGAAATATCGAATTCGGAAGCAAGCCTGCTTACTTTGCTATATCCGCAATGAATGCCGTTTATCCATACATCGAATGCGCTGCCGACACCGTCAAACCGCAGTATTGTTTTACCGCCTTGCCACGTATCAGGCACTGTGAAAGAACGGCGATATATTCCGGTTGGATTTTCGCTCGGCACAAACGGAGGATTGACAGAAAACAGATACCACACATCCGTGTAATGCATCTGCCCGTATCCCTGCATCTGCCAGCATGAAGGCACCGGTATCGTATTCCATTTCTTTGTCGTAAAGTTTTTTTCAAAAAAACCTTCAGGTGAAAATTCCGGTGCACGCAGGTATAAAAAGTCCCATGTACCATTCAGCGATATATCGGTAGGATGCATACCGCTGCGCATAAGGCGCGGCTGCGCTTCCCTCCGTCCAATGTGTAAAAGCGTTTCATCTTCCCATCGTTTTTTTTGCCGTTCCATCTACTTCCTTCTTCAGGGTAATCGCATCATGCACTTTTGGGGATATTCCCGCATAATCATATGGGC
>CAJPTT010000186.1 GCA_905373565.1 uncultured Treponema sp.
CCCGTATCGTTTGCATAAGCCGCCGTAAACAGAGGTAGTTCTGCCGCCCCTTAATGAGCACCGCCTGCGGCTGTTCCGATTGCTCGCCGCATACACCGAGTATTTTTAAGGCGTCGGGGACATCCTTATCGATGAGCTGATGCTGTAAATTGATGGTACCGGTGGAGATGACAATGCGGACTTTGTTGGCAAGCGCCCATTCAAAGGCGGGCAACAAGTACGCTAAACTCTTCCCGACGCCGGTTCCCGCTTCAAAAACACCGATTGCGCTGTCGTTAAAACAATGGGTTATTGCACGAGTAAGGTCGAGCTGAGGAGGACGCTCTTCATAGTGATCAAAAAAAGACGCAAAACTGCCGGTCTCTTCAAGATAGCCTGCTATTGTATCGGCATTCAGGCGGTGGTATACTCGTTCCTCCGCTTCATCTTCGTAGTGCATAAAGGCTTAATCGCGCAGCCATTCTACCGTTGCGGTATCGTATTTAACGCTGATAATAGCCGTTTCATTGTATTGAATCTGTGCATCGACCTTTGTACCTGAAAGAATTTTTTTATCGGGGGATACCAAAAAGCGCCACTGTGGAGGATTGGTTTTTTGAACCGCCTGACGGGCAATTTCATCGGGTAAATTGAGAAATTGACGGGGCTGCAGACTGCCTTTTTGCGTTACCAGCAAGTATCCGTTATCGATTTTTAAATCGAGCGAGACGGACACGCCGCTTGAAAACACCGCCATTCCGCGGCCGCCGCGCAAGATCATCACACGGTCGAGCCCCTGTTCCCCCTTCCATGAACCGGCGAGTGAATCAACGGTGTCGATGTATCCGAACTCCGTATTCTGCTCAGTTTGCGGCAGGGAGCGTGCAAGCTGTTCCAGCGGAACCGAAAAGTCAAAGAGGTTGAACACCAAAAGGCGGGAATCAAGCAGGATTTTATTAACATTATCGTATACTTTTGAGATAATTCGCGTCAACTGCTCTGTTCGTCCTTTCAAAATGAGTTCAAGTTTAATTCCATCCGGTACTTCTTCCAATGCACCGAAAAAAATGTAGTCAATAGCCGTATCGTTGGGGAAATCAGCCGGTACGGACTGGCTGCGCAAGTCAAAGATAGTATAGGTTTTAAGTTCTTTAATAAAAGAAAAGACAAGGTTATCGACCGTTTGTGTAATCTGCTCGGTTATGGTCGGGGCTTGTAATTGATAGACGGCAACGCCCGGCAGCGCCGAAAGCGCCGACGGCAGGCTGATAAGCAGAAGGAGAAGCGCTATATAAAGTTTCTTTGTTCCTCTGTATTTCATTGCTCGTTATCACCTGTTTTTTAGCTGCAATTCTCGTTGCATGTCCCGCTTAATATCCCGCTCCTTTATGTCGGCTCGTTTATCAAACTGCTTTTTCCCTTTACAGATGCCGAGCATAACTTTAATCCGCCCCCGTTTTAAGTAAAATTCGAGTGGAATGAGCGTATAGCCTTTTTCTTCCGTTTTTCGAGTTAAGCGTTTAATTTCATCTCTATGCAGCAGCAGTTTCTTAGGACGGTCGGGATCGTGGTTGAATATTGAAGAATACACATATTCCGAAATATGAAAATTCTTCAGCCATACTTCATTCCGTATAATTTCGGCAAACGAATCGGGAAATGAGATTCGCCCGTCCCTCACCGATTTTATTTCCGTACCTTGCAGCGCAATCCCGCACTCTATCGTTTCTTCAATAGAATAGTCAAAATGCGCTTTTTTATTTTTTGCGATAATTTTTACCGACTCACCGTCCATTAAACTCATTATATTCATCTGAAAATACTTGTCAACGTAGAGACAAAATGGTACTGTATCACAAAAGATATTCCATGATATTTCTAAAAACTTTGGTTAGATTTTTAGAGGTTCCCATCGACGCCCTAAATGCGGATGCGCCGGTGCAAGGTAAAATAGGTTTTTTATGTTTTTTCAACGGTACAAATTTACTTCATATACTGAGCGGCGGGCAAAACGATTTAAAATTCTCCGTATTGCTTTTATTATTTTTTTAGTGTTTATCGTATATCAGCTTATCAGCTTGTATATAATCGCGACATATCGCATTCAAGCGGATACGATGCAACCGACTTTTTCCTTCGGCGATATGATCATCACCGCTCCTTTTTATTCCGCTCAAAAAGATATTGAACGAGGTACGCTCGTAATGGTCGAACCGATTGAAAAGCCGCATCAAAATTTTTTAAGAAAAACGGCGCAAAAAATTGTTACTTTTTTTACTTTTCAGCTCATTAATCCATTTGCCGCTTATCAACCGTTGCACGCAAAGCCTTTTATCCGACGTGTGGTCGGAATTCCCGGCGATACCATATATATGGAAGGATTTGTGCTGCATATTAAAACGAAAAGCGGCGGTCATTTTTTAACCGAATTTGAAGTAGCGGAAAACGACTACAACGTTACAATCGAAAACCTGCCGGAGAACTGGGATACAGCACTGCCGTTTTCAGGAGCTTATCCCGAAATTACGCTCAAAGAAGGGGAATATTTTGTGTTGTGCGACAACAGGATTGCCTCAAGCGATTCCCGCCTCTGGGGGCCGTTGCAGGCGGATACACAGATAAAGGGACGTATATTGATGCGGTATTGGCCGTTTTCCCGTATCGCGCTTTTCTAAGCTGAAACCGCACCTGTGAAACCTTCCGGTCTTTACATCCATATCCCATTCTGTACACAAAAATGCCGTTATTGCGATTTTTACTCGATAACACAAAAGGCGGATTTCCGCCCATACCATCCTAATCCTCAATTTATCGAACGGCTTTTGCAGGATGTCCGCTTTTTTAAAGAACGCTCTGCTATTGAAGCATGGAAAACCGTCTATATCGGCGGGGGCACGCCTTCGCTGCTGCATCCCGACGACATTCGTACGATTGCCGCAGAAATCTGTGAAGGGCAGAAACAACCGGTTCAAGAATTTACGATAGAGGCAAATCCCGAGGATATTCATCCCAAATGGCTTGCAGCCTGCAACGAAAGCGGCATCAACCGGCTTTCCATCGGCGTACAGACTTTTGATAACGATGTACTGGCCGTAAACGGACGCCGAGGGTCAAAAGAAAAAACGATAACAGCTTTGGAGACGATAAAACGTCGATGGCAGGGTGAACTTTCCTGCGATTTAATTGCGGGATTGTCCGGACAGACTGCGCAGAGCCTTGCCGACGATGTACGGCGGCTCATCGATTACCGCATCGAACACCTTTCTCTTTACGGGCTTTGCAGCGAAGAACCGCTTTCTGATACCCGTGAAGATTTTATTTCCGAGCTTTTACGAGAGAACACCGAGCTTTTAGCCGCCAACGGATACATCCGGTATGAGGTGTCGAATTTTTCGTATCGGGATAAGCACCGTTCCCTGCATAACCAAATCTATTGGAATATGGAACCATACACCGGAATCGGCCCGGCTGCGTGCGGAACGTTGATACACGAAGATGGCGATGGGCGCTTTATCGCAGCTGAGCGTTTTGAAGGGAGCAAAGACATCGATACATGGATGGCTGCCGCCGACCGCGCTTCGGTATATCCGTGCGAATATATCAACCGCAAAACCTTTTTGGAAGAAGTGTTGCTGATGGGGTTCAGGCTTACGGAGGGAATTAACCGTGCGGCCTTTGCCCGGCGGTTCGGTGCGGATATTACCGCCTTTATTGGGGATACCCTCAGCCGCTGGGAAAAACGCGGTCAGTGCCGCATCGAACTTAACCGCGTATATCTTACGGAAGAAGGTATGTTCTTTCTGAACCGCTTTTTAGTCGATGCGCTTTCGGAGCTGGATACAAAAGCGCTATCCCCTGCTGCCGTATCAGGATAACCGCATCAGAGGTGGAGCAGATGCTTCAACCCCGGACGTTCCCGCCCAAGAATGTCCGTCCGTGGACATTCTTGGGCTGCACGTTTGCTCTACAAACGTGTTACTGCTTAGAACCACCGATCTCCATGTCGGTACTGAAACACATGGCGGCGTAATATAGAGGGAACAGATACGAGGCGCGTGTAAAAATTAACCGGAGGCACGGTACGAAATGTACATCCATGTACATTTCGTACCTACGTGTTTGCAAGGCAAACACGCTACAGACTAGAACCACCGTCGTCCGTGGCGGTTCTGAAATGTTGAGGATTTTCAGTAGCAACGTTTTGCTCTTGGCAAAACTTGCAAGTTTAAGCGGCAATACCGCTTAAACGTTGGCAAGGATGCCGCTGGTTTAAACAGAAGCGATGTTTCAACGTCAGCTGAAACTCGCTATCAAAAGTGTACACGGATGTACACTTTTGATGATGCAACGAAGTAGATGCCTTATCAGCAAATGTACGTCCGTGTACATTTGCTGATGGCGAGTTTTTTTCAAGCAAAAAACATCGCTGCTGTTTTACCCCTCGTCCATCCGTGGACGTTCTGAAACCTATTATGCACTCCAGCTTTCGCTTTCTCTCTGCAGCCGATACATCTCCCGGTAAATACCGCCCTTTGCAATCAGCTCGGCGTGTGTGCCGGTTTCGGCAATGGTGCCTTTGTTGAGCACGATAATCTTATCGGCGTTTTCTACGGTGCGGAGGCGGTGAGCGATGACGATAACGGTTTTATTTTTTATCAGCGTACTGATGGCATGCTGAATGAGCGTTTCGTTTTCCGGGTCGAGGGCGGCAGTTGCTTCGTCCAAGAGAATGATCGGCGCGTCCTTTAAAAGGGCGCGGGCGATGGAAAGCCGCTGGCGTTCTCCGCCTGAAAGGGTGTAACCGTTTTCACCGATTTCCGTGTCGTAGCCTTGCGGCAGTTTTTCGATAAAAGACTCGCACTGCGCGGCTTTTACGGCGGCGAGTACCTGCTCTTTTGTCGCATTCCGGTTACCGATTAAAATATTGTTGTACACGGTGTCGTTAAAGAGCACCACGTCTTGGAATACAATCGAAAATGCACCAAGCAGTGTTTCCGGCTCAACCGTAGAAACATCGACGCCGCCGACGCTGACCGTACCCGATGACGCATCCCAAAACCGTGCAGCCAATCGCGCAATGGTGGATTTCCCGCAGCCGGAGTGTCCCACGAACGCGGTAATTTCGCCCTGCTTTGCAGTAAAGCTGATACCGCTTACCGTGTTTTCTGTTCGATTTGCCCCTGCGACAGCAAGTACGCTCCATACGAAATGACGAGCGGAAAGCCGAATCGGATCAACGCGGCCACACCGAACATAAGCGCTCCGATCACAGCTTCCGATTTGAGCGCAACGCTCGTCGTTTCGGTAATATCGTCTTTGAGCTTTTGCACATACAAAGCTTTTTTATCGGAAGATTTCAGCACTTTGATATTGTCGATCATCTGCTGAAAG
>CAJPTT010000187.1 GCA_905373565.1 uncultured Treponema sp.
TGAAAACCGTTGTGCTGCGAGGTACCGGGGGTTCGAATCCCCCCTGCTCCGTAAAATAGGCGGCACGTTCCTTTATGCGTGCATACATAAAACCGATAACTTAGACAGGAAATAACTTTGGAGCGGTGCGAGAGCGGCCGAATCGGGCTCCCTGCTAAGGAGTTGTACCCATCCGGGTACCGGGGGTTCGAATCCCCCCTGCTCCGTAAGATAAAATCGGATATTGTTGCACATTAAACGGCAGAAATGCGGTAATGAGCAAAGTGTATCGGAATTATTTGAGATTATAGCTCAGTTGGATTAGAGCGTCAGATTGCGGATCTGAAGGTCGGCGGTTCGAGCCCGCCTAGTCTCATGCTACTGGAGAGATGCGAGAGCGGTCGAATCGGGCGGTCTCGAAAACCGTTGTACCGCAAGGTACCGGGGGTTCGAATCCCCCTCTCTCCGTTTTTTAACGGAGCAACGCAGTCAAGCATCTTCTTTACGCACTTTACGGAACACCTTGAAAATTATAATACTTTCAGGTGCTTTCAACACTTTGGAGAGATGTCCGAGTGGTCGAAGGTACACGATTGGAAGTCGTGTGTGCCCGGAAGGGTACCGAGGGTTCGAATCCCTCTCTCTCCGTACCGGGACCTATGCAAAGAAGGTTTTTCAAACCCCGTCAGATCCGGAAGGAAGCAGCGGTAGATTAATTCTTCTTGTGCCGTAGTGCTCCCGGTTTTTTTATATCTACCCCTCGGGAACTTCTCTATTTATATCAAACTACGCCTTTACGATAGGCACCCACCGCTCCATGGTATAACGGAGTATGTGAGCAGCTGTCGAGTATTTTCAAGGCGTTACTTGTCGTAAATTGTTCTTCTATGACCGATAGTGAGGGCAAGAATAACGAGCTAATGTTGTTGTTAAAATCCTAGACAAGAACGGAGAAATATTATACGGTGTGTACCTGTCGATTAACAATTTTACTATTTTTAATCGCTTCATTTATAATTAGCTATAGTTAATATAGTTAAGGAGCTACGATAAAAAGCTCCGCCTAAAATAGCGTCGGAGCTTTTTATCTCAAGTTTGCGTAAGCAAACTTGATTATTTACGTGTGCGCGTAATGCGCGCACGACTAAAAACTTTTTCGGAAACTGATGTTTCCTGCAAAAGTTTTTATAGGAGTGTAACATGACGTTAAAACAGAAAATCATCATACTCGGTTGTAGTATTGCCCTAATCGCAGCTGCGCCTCTTTTTGCAAAGCCCAAAGCGGTTTCTATTGCGGTCTTTGTGCCCGGAATTGTCAAAGGGAATCCGACGTATGAATTGCTCGTAGAGGGTGTGCAAGACGCGAAGGCGCAGCTGGAGAAAAAGGGGAAACCGGTTACCGTCAAGGTTGTAGAAGGCGGGGTGAATCAGGGAGAATGGCAAAACGGGTTGACGGCGCTTGCCTTAAGCAAAAAGTATGATCTCATTATCAGTTCCAATCCTTCGTTGCCGGCAATTGCAGAAAAGGTGCTGCAATCCGCTCCCAAGCAAAAATTCCTGCTGCTGGACGGCTACCTTGCCGGAAACGCTCAAATAAGAACCGTCGGATTTAATCAGTACGAACAGGGTTACCTCAACGGTTACTACGCCGCGCTCATCAGCAGCAGTTCTATGAAGAATGCAAATGCTGCGTATAAGATCGGCCTTCTTGCCGGACAGGAGTTTCCGGTTATGAATGACAAAATCCGGAAAGGCTACTTGGACGGAGCAAAAGCCGTCAATAAAAACTTTGAGCTGGACTTCCGTGTCCTCGGTAATTGGTATGATGCAGCCAAAGCCTCCGAGCTTGCCGCTTCGATGATTAAAAACAATGTAGATGTCATCTTAACAATCTGCGGCGGCGGAAATGCAGGCGTTGTGGCCGCTGCCCGGGAACACGGCGCATACGTGATGTGGTTTGACCGGCCGGGCTATTCCTACGGCAAAGACATTGTTGTCGGTTCAACGGAAATCAGCCAAAAGGCAGCCTGTACCGACTCCGTGATTGCCTTTGTGGAAGGACGCTTGGAGTTCGGTACATCGGTAGAACTCGGCATAAAAGACGGTGCGGTAAACTTTGCCTTTGATGGTGTACCTTCCGCTGTGCCGGCAGACATTACTCAAAAAGTAAAACAACTGATAGACGGCGTTAAAACCGGAGCATTGACCTTATCTGGTAATTAGGATGCCTTTGTGTTTTCGACGGAAAACTTACGCTTTACGTTTCCGGAAAACGGTATTACCGCTGTAGACGGGGTAAGCATTGAGTTTGAGGCAGGTAAGATACATGCGCTGTTAGGTGAAAACGGCGCCGGAAAGTCAACGCTTGCCCGCCTCTGTACCGGTCATTTACAGCCGGACAGCGGCCGTATCCTTTACAACGGCGAAGCGCTGGACTTACGTTCCGCTGCGGACGGTATTGCACGGGGACTCGTGTTGACGCCGCAGCATCCGCAGCTTTCGGCGGAGCTTACGGTATGGGAAAATCTTGTAATCGGATTACATACTGCAAAAGATAGTGCCGCCAACGTTCTTTCGCCCCAAAAAACTCAAAACGCAATTGCGGCGGCGCTCGCCCGCTACGGTATCGTGCTGCCGCTCATCCAAAAAGCGGAAACGCTCGATACGGCCCAGCTGCACTGGGCGGCAATCGGGGAAGCGCTGCTTAAAAATCCTTCTGTGTTCTTTTTAGACGAACCGTCAGCCTCCTTTAGTCCGCAGGAAATTACCCAGCTGTACGGCATACTCCGCAGTTGCGCGGAAAGGGGTGCGTGTATTATCGTAGTAACGCACCGCATTCAAGAAGTGTTGAGCTTTATGGACACGGTGCATATTCTGCGGAACGGCAAAACGGTCTGGAGCGGTTCGATCGATTCTACCGTAAATGCAAACCTCCTGCTGCAAGAAATTTTCGGTTCCGAACAGGCGGAATGGACCGCCGCCGAAGTACAACCGGATACTTCGCCGATTCAAGCCGATACCGGTATAGCCGCCGGGTCATCAAACATTAATACTCCATCGTATACAAATACACCGCAATCCGACGCACCATCTTCGGAATATCCGTCTGCTGCATCTCCATTCAAAGCAGCGCTAAAGGGTACGCTACAATCGAGTACGGTCTCTCCGGCATCGCAGTTCCAAAGTTCTTCCACATCGCAGTTTCAGGCTTCTTCGGCAAAGCCGGCGGAGGGACTGACTGTTTCGCATGTTGCTGCCGTCAGCAGCAGAGGAGTCCGCTTTTCGGATTTTTCGATCGATGTTCCGCACGGGAAGATAACCGGAGTCGTCGGCATAAAAAAACAGGGACTGGAGCTTTTGGAATATCTATTGGTCAACACGCTCAAGCCGGACAGCGGTACTATCCGGTTTGACGGGCAGCCCCTAAGCCGCATACCGCGCAAAACTTACGCCTACATCCCCAGCAAGCGGATGAGAAACGGCATTGCCGACAGGCACAGCATTGCGGAAAACCTCTATGTCCGTGCACGCGCCTCGCTGTACCGCTTCGGCATCTATTCCCCCGCAGCGGTTGAAGCATGGAAGCGCAGCTGTTCATTCGATATTCCCCGTTCGTGGAAAGATTCGGTGTTGAGCTTATCCGGAGGTATGATTCAAAAACTGATTTTCAGCCGCGAACTCGACAATCCGCCGCCGCAGTTGGTTATCTGTGCCGAACCCTATTGGGGGCTGGACAGGAAGGTACAGCTTGCACTGCTGCAGCGGCTCCGCAATCTCGCTGAAAAAGGGGCGGCGGTTATCGTGCTCACCTCGGACGTAGACGCTGCGCTTGAAACCTGCGACCGTATTCATGTATTATACCGCGGTGTCCTGACCCGCTTTATGGAACGTTCCGCATATAACCGCGCGGAAATCATTGCGGCGATGATGCAGGCGAGTAAAGATGAATAAAGATACGCAACAACACCGTCTCAAAAAAGCAGCCCCGCTTTTAAACAGTATTATTTCGGTAACGGCAAGCGCAGCCGCAGCAGCAATCTGTTTGGCGGCGCAGAGCGAAGAACCGCTCGAAACGCTTATCGCGTTTTTTATTTCCCCTTTTACCAATACGTTTTATTTCGGCAATATGCTCGACCAAGCCTCACTCATTTTACTCTGTGCGATGGGTTTTATCCTTCCGGCAAAGGCAGGCTTTTTCAACCTCGGCGGCGAGGGGCAAGCGTATCTCGCTTCGTTTATCGCGGTGGAATTCGCATTGCTGACACCACAGCTCCCGCAGCCCTTCGGCCTTATCGCCGGATGTATACTCGCGGCTCTTTGCTCCGGCCTTTTAGGTTTTATTTCCGCTTTTTTGAAGCAATTTCTCGGCATTACCGAACTGATCAGCACCTATTTATTATCATGCGCACTGCTCCCGCTCATCGACTACGGCGTGAATGACATATTCAGGGATTCTGCAAGCAATCTGATGGCAACCCCATATACAACTGAAAGCTGGTTCTTCACTTCTTTTTGGAATCCTTCGACATTGAATAGCAGCATCTTTTTTACGGTGATAATAACGGCGCTGCTTTTCTGGATGTTCAAGCGAACCCGCTACGGCTACGAACTCGGATTAACCGGCAATAACCGCGCCTTCGCACAATCCCAAGGAATTAAGGTCGGTTTAATTTCAGTCTTGGCGCTGACATTCGGCGCAGCATGCCACGGACTTGCGGGCGCATTCAGCGTATACGGCTCGCGGCACTATGTCTACGCGGGCATTACGTCGGGGCTGGGCTGGAGCGGTATCTCCGCCGCGCTTATCGGGCGCAATCATCCGTTGGGTGCGGTATTCGGCGCGCTCTTTTTTGCGTGGATGGAAGCAGGCGGCAAGGCTGCGATGCTCCAGACAAGCACCTCCTTTGACCTTTCGTCAATTGTGCAGGGGATTGCGTTTATATTGATAACGGTTGATTTTTTCCGGCAAAAACGAGGGGGAAGTCCTGTATGATAACCGCATCGATTACTTTGATTGCACAAGCTGCGCCGCTGCTGATTGCCGCCTGCGCTGCCCTCGTTTCGGAATATGCAGGGCTGTTGAACGTCGGAATAGAAGGACTGATGCTTTTAAGCGCCTTTACGGGAATCGGCGGGATTCTATTAACTGAAAGCCTCGGCGGTCTTATTCCGGGGCTTGCCGTCTCGCTTACGTTGGGGGCAGGGTTAAGTATGTTTATTACCTATCTTGCTATCTATCGTAAGGCCAATATCTACATACTCGGACTTGCGGTAAACTTAACCGCCGCAGGCTTTGTTTCCATACTGAGCACACGGTTTTTCGGTAACCGGAGTATCGTTGCGCTGCCGCCGGAGCTGCTGCTTCAGCCGCAGCT
>CAJPTT010000188.1 GCA_905373565.1 uncultured Treponema sp.
CCGGTATTCACATTAGGATAAGGCGCGTTGTGTTATGTCCTTTTTTTGCTATAATAAAGACATCGCATAGGAAATTAAATTTATGGAATTATATGTTAGTAAACACGATTGAACGGGATGCGCGGAACGACGGATGGAAAGCAGGTCTTGCCGAAGGTGAAGTCCGCGGTTCTCATCAAGCAAAACTTGAAACAGCACGGATTTTAAAGCAGCTTGGTGATTCCATCACAAAAATAATGCAAGTTACCGGTCTGAGTAAAGCAGAAGTAGAAGCAATCGGTAATTGATAATTCTTAATTATGAATTATGAATTATGAATTATGAATTATGAATGCCGGTATTCACAAGAGTATGCATCTGAGGAATATCGGGATTATGTATATAAACGGAGCAGTTATTCGGACTGCAATTGTATCGAATTTATGATGATACAAGGGAGAAAATAGAGTATGAGTGATAGAATGAACCCGATACCATTCAAGAATTTGATGGAATGGATTAGAACGGAGTATCAAACCGAGGGGACGATTTTCGGCGTTAAAAAGCTGTACCGCGCCGATTCCAAACGTTATTTGGAGTTGTTCGGGCAGCGGTTTGAAAATCCGCTCGGGCCGGCTGCGGGGCCGCACACACAGTTGGCGCAAAATATCGTCGCTGCGTATGCTGCGGGCTGCCGGTTCTTCGAGCTAAAGACTGTGCAAAAGTTAGACGGAGAAGACCTGCCGGTTGCAAAGCCGTGTATCAATGCGGCGGACGAATGTTACAATGTCGAATGGTCTACCGAGCTGCGCGTGCCGCAGGCTTTTGACGAATACGTAAAGGCGTGGTTTGCGCTTAAAGTGATTTCTCAAGGATACGGTCTCGGCAGCCCCGACGGTTTTATCTTTAATATGAGCGTCGGCTACGATCTTGAAGGGATTAAGACCCCGAAAGTTGACGCCTTTATCGAAGGGATGCGGAACGCCTCGAATACGCCGGTGTGGAAGGAATGTACCGACTACCTTTTAAGCCATACTGATTTGTTCCCGTCCGTGTCGGAATCCTTCCTCCGCGGGTTGCCGACGCAGGTGTGTACATCGATTACGCTTTCTACCTTGCACGGCTGTCCGCCTGCCGAAATCGAACGCATCGCGATGTACCTCATCACGGAAAAACACCTCCATACCTATATCAAGTGTAACCCCACGCTGCTCGGCTACGAGTTTGCCCGCGACCGTATGAACAAGATGGGCTATGAGTACGTTCAGTTTGACGATCATCATTTTAAAGATGATTTACAGTTCAGCGATGCGGTACCCATGCTTGAGCGTTTGCTGCAAGAGTCTGATAAGCGCGGACTGATGTTCGGGGTTAAGATTACCAACACCTTCCCCGTAGACATTGCCCGCGGGGAGCTGCCCGGACAGGAAATGTATATGTCGGGGCGGTCGCTGTTCCCGCTGTCTATCGCCGTTGCGCTGAAACTGTCGGAAGTCTTTAACGGAAAACTCCGCATCTCCTATTCGGGCGGTGCGGATTATTTTAACATTGCCGATATTTATGAAACGGGGATTTGCCCCATTACGATTGCAACAACAATTTTGAAGCCGGGCGGATATGCGCGTTGTCAGCAGCTGGTTGGCGAGTTGACAGCCAAGCCGTTTAACAAGGATTTTTCCATCAATGTTGAAAAACTGCGCCGCCTTTCAAATGCCGTCGTTGAAAACCCGCGTCATCGCAAATCGGTTAAGCCCGAAGCCTTCCTCAAGATTCCTGCAAAGGCGCCGCTTGCCGACTGCTTTGCCGCTCCCTGTATTTCCGGCTGTCCCATCAATCAGGATATCCCTGCCTATATCAGACTGACCGGCGAGCAAAAATACGAAGAAGCGCTCCGTGTTATCACCGATAAAAACCCGCTGCCGTTTATCACCGGTACGATCTGTAACCACCGCTGTATGACCGGCTGTACGCGCAATTTCTATGAAGATCATGTGCATATCCGTGCCGTTAAACTCGAAGCGGCGCGCCATGCGATCGAAACTTTGAAGCAAAACATAAAGACGCAAAAACCGGCGCAGAAAAACGGAGCGAAGGTTGCCGTTATCGGAGCCGGCCCTGCCGGTCTTGCCGCCGCTTATTTCTTAACCCGCGATGGAGCGGACGTTACCGTGTTTGAAAAGAAAGCGCGCGCCGGCGGTATCGTGCAGTACGTCATCCCTGAGTTCAGAATCCCTGCCGCGTCGATCGGGCAGGATGTTGAGCTTGCATCTTCCTTCGGCGCCTCCTTCATATATAACAGCGAACAGCGTTCCGTTGAAGCGCTGAAAAAACAGGGCTTTACCCATGTTGTGTTTGCTATCGGCGCGTGGAAGCAGAGTGCGCTGGCTTTGGAAAAAGGCGCGGCAGCAAACGTTATCGAATTCCTTGAGCAGGCGAAGCAAGCGCCCGAAACGCTCAAGCTGGGGAAAAACGTCGTGATCCTCGGTGCGGGAAACACTGCGATGGATGCCGCCCGCGTTGCAAAGCGTACGAAGGGAGTCGAACATTCCTTTATCGTATACCGCAGAACCAAGCAGTTTATGCCCGCCGATGCGGAAGAACTGGAACTCGCTTTGGAAGACGGGGTTGAATTTAAAGAACTGCTTGCGCCTGTTTCGTATGAAAACGGAATTTTGCGCTGCGAAAAGATGAAGCTCGGTGAACGAGGCGCAGACGGCCGGCAGAAACCGGTACCGTCGGGTGAGTTTGTAGACATTCCCGCCGACACCGTAATCGCATCTATCGGTGAAAAAATCGACACCGATCTCTTTGCGGAATCCGGCATTGCGCTGGACGGGAAGGGGAGGGCGCAATACAATCCCGCTACGTTTGAAACGAATGTGAAAAATGTATATGTCATCGGGGATTGCGCCGCGGGGCCTGCCACGGTTGTACAAGCGATTGCCAATGCAACCAAAGCGGCAAAGGCGATTATCGAGTCGGTAAAGGCGCAGGCGTGGACGGCGCAGTTTACATCGCTGAACTATAATCCCGTTACCGAATCGGCGTACTCAAAGCGGGCAATTTTAATGCCGATGAACCTTGCCGCCTCCGACGGCGTTGCAAAAGAAAGCGTCCGCTGTTTGGAATGCTCGACTGTCTGCGAATCCTGCGTCGATGTGTGCCCGAACCGTGCGAACCTTGCGCTCACGGTACCCGGTATGCGTATGAAACAGATTGTTCACGTGGACGGTATGTGTAACGAGTGCGGCAACTGTGCGACATTCTGCCCCTACGAGAGCGCCCCGTACAAGGATAAATTCACGCTGTTCCACTCGGAAAAAGATTTCCTCGACAGCACAAATGAGGGCTTCCTCTATCTTGATGATGCACGCAGCCGATGCAGAGTGCGGCTTTCCGGAGAAGTCCGCGACATCACGCTTGCAACGGAAACCGCTTTTCCCAAAGAGCTCTTGCAGATTATCAATGCGGTAAAGACGCAGTACGCATATTTACTGTAGGGAAAATCTTTCAAAAAACGAAAGATTTTAGACCTGTATTTTTATGATTGTATCACGGTTGTTTTTTTGATATACTTCTTTGGTTATGAGCTGTGTCGTATTTACCGGCGGCGGTACGGGGGGGCATATTTTCCCCGGTATTGCCGTTGCAGAAGTATTAAAAAAAGAAACAGACGTATCGATTGTCTGGATAGGTTCAAATAACGGTACCGATCAATCTTATGTATGTAGTGCGGATATTCCGTTTTATGGAATTCCGGCAGGGAAGCTTCGACGATATTTCAGCCTTGAAAACCTTATCGATGTATTTAAGATCATCGGAGGCTTTTTTGCCTCGTTGATTATCCTTTTAAGGCTGAAGCCTTGCTTTGTGTTTTCCAAAGGAGGCTTTGTATCGGTGCCGCCGTGCGCCGCTGCGCGGTGTTTAAAAATTCCGGTTATTACGCATGAATGTGATTTTTCTCCCGGACTTGCTACAAAAATAAACACCCGATTTGCCGCTCAAATTTTTGTGTCTTATGCAAAAACAGTCGATTTTTTTCCGGCTTCCGTGCAGCGGAAGATTGTCGTTACAGGGAACCCTGTTAGGATGCGTTTTTATGAAGCCAATGCGGATGCAGGAAAAGCATTTATTCAATATACCGGAGATAAGCCGATTCTATTTATACAAGGTGGAAGTCTCGGTGCGCTCCAAATTAATGTATTGGTAGAGCAAACGATCCTATTTCTTGCGGAATCTTTTTTTATCGTACACCAAACCGGCGTTCAGCACCGTGCGCAAGGAGAACAAATTAAAAAACAGCTAAAGGAGAAACGGCCTGATTTGAGCGATCAATATAAACCGTTTCCTTTTATCGTCGAACAAATGCCCGATGTGCTCGCCGCTTCCGATCTTGTGATGTCCCGCGCAGGCGCCAATACCATCTGGGAAGCTGCGGCGGCAGGAAAACCGATGCTCTTGCTGCCGCTTGAAAAAGGCAGCAGCCGCGGCGATCAAATTGAAAATGCCGGGTTTTTTACAGAGCGGGGAGCAGCTATTACGCTTCATTCTAAAGATGCAACATCAACCACGCTTTGCAGCGCATTGACTCATCTTGTAGAAAATCCGGAAGAGCTAAAAGCGATGGCTCAAGCTTCAGCCGCTCTTACCGGCGAAAAGTCGGCAGTTAAAATTGCACATCTTTTACAACAACGGATAACGGAATGAGCATAAACATACTTGATACGATATTATTGATTATCAGTATTATTGTCATTATTAAAGTTACCGTCAGGGGTTTTGTCGACGAGTTTTTTTCGATGGCAGCCTTTTTGCTTGCAATCGCAGCAGCTTTTTGGTTTTACCGTCCGCTTTCTTTGCACACAAAGGTGAGTGGGCTTTCCCCAATGGCAATGAAGCTGATTGCTTTCTTTATGATATTTATCGTAGTCTTTATCGCCGTTAAACTGCTACAAATGCTCGTATCCGCTGTTTTCAATAATGAAATTTTAAATAGCCTTGATCACGCCCTCGGTTTCTTTTTAGGCATTTTTGAAGCATATATTGTCCTTATTATTTTAGTAGCTATTCTGCAACTCCAACCGTTTTTTAATATCGATGCACTGGTTGCCCACAGTATGATTGTCCGGATCCTGGTACCGCTTCCGGTAGACAGCGACAATGTCCTACAGATAATCACAAACGGCATCTAAGGTGCAAAGTACCATGGCAACCGTACTGAAAATATTTGAACGGTTACTTGCCACTTGTGCGAAATTTTGTCTAAAATTTCGCACTTCATTTTTTTTGAGAAGGGCAAACGCATCAGACGAATAAATATAAATCGCAAAATCAGGAGGTTGGGCAAGCATTTGAACCGCGAAGAGGTTC
>CAJPTT010000189.1 GCA_905373565.1 uncultured Treponema sp.
ACCTATACAAACAACAGATTTCGGAATAGTATACTTATAATGATAACTATTACGAAGGATATTTTCTTTAGCTAAGAAATAAAAAGTTAGGGCAGATATGGTATACAGAACAAAAAAAGAAGAGGATACTGTCAATTTCGGGCGGGCTTTAGGCCGCTTGCTTCACGCAGGAGATGTGCTTGCTTTGCAGGGGACACTTGCAGCCGGTAAAACGCAGCTGACAAAGGGTATTGCGCAAGGGCTCGATATATCCGAAGCCGTTACCAGCCCCACCTTCACCATCATATCGGAATATTACGGACGGCTGCCGCTCTACCACATGGATGTCTATCGACTGAATTCACCGGAAGATTTTTTAGACCTCGGCGTTGAAGATATGCTCTACGGCCAAGGTGTGTGTATTATCGAATGGAGTGAAAAAATCATGTCGGAATTACCGGCACGTACTATACTTATCCATATCAAGCCGGAAGAAGATACAAGCAGAACTATTACCATTACGAACTGGTCGTACCAAACGGACAGCTTAACCGAATACGAGGCGGCGCCATGAATATACTTGCAATAGATACCCTCACACCAACCCTTTCAATTGCGGCACAAGGGCCAAACGGTTTGGTTACCCAATCATTCGCCGGTAAAGGTACCTCCCATGCAGAACGGTTGCTCCCCCTGATTGATACTGCCGTATCAGCCGCGGGATTTACCGCTGCAAATACGGAAACAGTGTTGGCGCCGGAAGGCCCCGGTTCTTTTACCGGTCTAAGACTTGGGTTTGCAACGGCAAAAGCATTACAGCTCAGCAGTAACAGCTGTTTTATTCCCATTCCTACGCTCCCATGCATTGCATCGCAGTATGAGGCATGGAATGGAAATATTGCCGCAGTGATAGATGCAAAAAGAGATCGCTTTTATATCCAACTCTTTAAAAACGGAACGGCGGTAACGGAAGCTTTTGACAAAACGGCAGCAGATATACTCCCGTACTTTTCGGAAAACGAAGAATGGCTGGTTACCGGCTACGGAACGGCAGCGTTTAAAAATGCTGCTGCAATTTCACAAAGTAATATCCGCTTTCATTTTATTGAAGCGGATACCCTCTCTTTTGCATATTCGATGATCAAGTATATGCAAAAGCACGGTAATGTACTGAAGAATGCTGCAGATTATGCGGGGCCTCAGTATGTTCGAAAAAGCGATGCGGAGAAGGACTAACCTATGGAAAAAAGTATGTCATCGGGACAGAAACGACAAATTGCAGGAGAGATGTCAGCAGAAGAACAAGAGGCGTATTTTAACGAACTTGCTAAATTAACAAAGGTCGGAAGTATCCCTACAATGATTGTTGACAGTAATTTAGTTATACGCCACATGACCGCAAGCGTGTATAAATTATTCGCAGGTTATTATACATTGGAAAAAAAGCCTTTTTTTAACGTTTTCGGCAGAGTCCTTAGTCAAACGGAAATAAAAGATTTTTTTGAGAGTATACGATCGCGAGAAAAGGGATGGTCATGGATCGGTAATATGGTTCATAAATCACATACATTAAAAACGCTGTATACGCGAGTACGATTCCATCCGCTTTTTGATAAGGAGAACCGTTACCTGCTTGGATACTGGGTGATTATTGAAAATATAACAGCAGAGCAGATTGGAATGTATAAAATGATGCTAAACGGTTTGTTGCAAGCTTCAATGCTGAAAGACAACGATACCGGCAACCATGCACAACGGCTCAATTTTTATTGCCAAGAGTTTGCTGAGTATCTGTTTAGCCTTAAACAATATTCTCAGATTACTCAGGATTTTGTCGACAATATTTCCTTTTTGGCAGCTATCCATGATGTGGGCAAAATCGGTACGCCGGATTATATTCTGCAAAAACAAAGCAAGTTGACCGGTATCGAATGGGAAGTAATGAAGGAGCATACCATTAACGGTGCACTCATTGTGTCATCTTATCCGATTCCAATGGCAAAAGAAATAGCATTAAGTCATCACGAGCGGTGGGACGGCAGCGGATACCCATTTAAACTGGAAGGAGAGATGATTCCGCTTTCTGCAAGACTTGTCGCAATAGCCGACGTATATGATGCGCTGCGGATGAAGCGCTCATATAAAAACGAGCTTTCACATGATGAAGTGGTACAATATATTTTTGAAAATGCGGGGAAGCATTTTGATCCGCTGCTGGTAACGCACTTCAAAAAGATTCATCATGCATTTGATAAAATATGGCAAACCCTCAAAGATGAGCGAGAGGAACATTCTCCGTACCCCGTGGTGCGGGCGGTGGTATAAGGAGCGCTGAGCAATCAACACCCCCGACGCAGAGCGTTCGTCAAAGGGAATGTCCCGAAAATACCCAACTTTTGGGACATTCCCAGGTTACCTATTCCTAAATATGAAGATTTTGCATAAAAAAAATGCAAAAAAACTAAAGTTTTCAGCTTGTCCCTCCGATAAAAGATATGGAGATATTCTACCCAAAATCTCTAAAAACCGAGAGATGGTAGATATTTTCTATTTTCTTGAAAAGCACGGATGCTTTTCAGTACCACATTTCATGGAGGAATGCTATGGTTATCAATCACAACATGAGTGCAATGTTTGCACAGCGTACATTAGGCATTACCGATGTACGTATCGGTAAGGACATCGAAAAACTGTCCAGCGGCATGCGTATCAACCGCGCAGGCGACGATGCTTCCGGACTTGCAGTTTCCGAAAAAATGCGCGCTCAAATCCGCGGTTTAAATCAAGCCTCGGCAAACGCATCGAACGGAATCAGCTTTATTCAAGTTGCCGAAGCGTATTTGCAGGAGACTACCGACATTATGCAGCGTATCCGCGAGCTGGCGGTACAGGCGTCAAACGGTATTTACAGCGCGGAAGACCGGATGCAAATTCAGGTCGAAGTTTCTCAGCTTGTTGCCGAAGTTGACCGCATCGCAAGTTCCGCTCAATTTAACGGCATGAACTTGCTTACCGGACGCTTTGCACATGAAGGCGGAGAAAACTCCGTAACCGGATCAATGTGGTTCCACATCGGTGCCAACATGGATCAACGCATCCGCGTGTACATCGGTACCATGACGGCTCATGCACTCGGCGTACGCGATTTGAGCGACAACAGAACGATGACTATCGAAACTGCGGAAGATGCGAACCACAGCATCGGCACGATCGATGAGGCGTTAAAGAAAATCAACAAGCAGCGGGCAGATCTTGGTGCATACCAGAACAGACTGGAAATGGCTGTTGTCGGAATAGACATTGCCGCAGAGAATTTGCAAGCGTCCGAATCACGTATTCGCGATGCCGATATGGCAAAACAGATGGTCGAGTATACGAGAAATCAGATACTCAACCAGTCCGGTACTGCAATGCTGGCGCAGGCAAATTCAAATACCCAGCTTGTACTCTCATTATTGCGGTAATTTTGGCTAAAACTCTCTTGTCTTTTTTTCGGCAAGAGAGTATACTAGTTACAGTAATAACGAGAACCGGTGGAATGCTTCCGGTATCTCGTTACCATGATCTTTGAAAAACACCCTTAAGAAGCCCTGTATAGCAGTATTATTGGTCTTCGGTTAGTACATCGGAAGCCAATAATACTGTGTAAAAAGCAGAGGGAAAAGGCGCAACCAATTTCCGTAACGTTTTTATACAGCGACAATTTCCGGCATGGATGTCGGAAGCAGACTTCAAGGAGGGTTATATGATTATTAACCACAACATGAGCGCTATGTATTCACAGCGCAACACAGGTATTGTCGAGACCAGCATTGCAAAAGACATCGAAAAGCTTTCCAGCGGTATGCGCATTAATCGCGCAGGCGACGATGCTTCCGGACTTGCAGTATCCGAAAAAATGAGAAGCCAGATTCGCGGCTTAAATCAGGCGGGGCAGAATATACAGAACGGCGTTTCCTTTATCCAAGCAACAGAAGGATATTTGGCTGAAACCACCGATATTATGCAGCGCATGCGCGAATTAGCTGTTCAGGCAGCCAACGGTATTTACTCCGCTGAAGACCGTATGCAAATTCAGGTTGAAGTTTCTCAGCTCGTGGACGAAGTAGACCGCATCGCAAGTCATGCTCAATTCAACGGTATGAACCTGCTTACCGGACGCTTTGCAAGAGATGCTGCTGATAATCAGTTGCAGCTGCATGTCGGTGCAAACATGGATCAGTCCGAAAAACTCTTTGTCGGAACAATGACAGCCATAGCTCTCGGCCTTATGGGCGGTGCTCAGGGCGGCGAAGGTGATATGATCACCATCTCCTCTGTAGAGGGTGCTAACATGGCTATCGGTACTATCGACAATGCGTTGAAGCAGATCAATAAACAGCGCGCAGACCTCGGTGCATACCAGAACCGCTTTGAACTTGCATACAATGGTGTTGCGATTGCTGCTGAAAACCTGCAGGCGGCCGAATCACGCATCCGCGATGCCGATATGGCAAAACAGGTTGTTGAGTACACCAAGAATCAGATCTTGATGCAGTCAGGTACCGCAATGCTCGCACAGGCGAATACACAACCCCAGTCGGTTGTCCGCCTCCTTCAATAGCGCTCAGGAGAATCGGGAAAACACGAAAATCCTTAAATCAACAGAGAGGATTTAAGTAAAAGAGATCTCTGGATGTTATCTCTTTTCCCGGAACCTAAAAGGAAGAAGAAGCCGCGCCCTTCTTCTTCCTTTTTTTTATCTAAGAATCTCCAAACGGTTGGAAGCCGTAAGTTTATTTTGCAGATCACGCAGCTAATTTAATTTCATAAAGATTATTGATAGTACAGCCGAAAATGTAGTAGAAAAGATGTATCCGGCTTAACGGTAAAGGGGTTAGAGTGTCCGATATAAATATTCCCGGCATAGGAGCCGGTAAATATGATAATCTCATTGAAACGCTGATGAAAAAAGAGCGTGCCCCGCGCGATTCAGCCGCTGAAGATTTAAAAAAATACGAACGCCAAAATACTGTTTGGAGAAAAATCAATCAATTCTCCGGCGAGATCCGCGAAAAAACACGGGAACTCTATTCCTTTAATAATCCCTTTGTCGAGAAAACCGTTACATCGTCCAATGAACGGGCGGTAACGGCGACCGCTTCACGGGATGCACACGAACAGACTTTTAAAATTTCCATCAATCAGATTGCCAAAGCGGATTCTTTTTTGTCAAACGAGGTAGCGAAAGACCTTCAAGTTCCGAAAGGCATGTACACTTTTACCGTCGGCGAAAAAAAACTTTCGGTAAATTGGCAGGGCGGAAAATACCGAAGTTTTATCGATGCCGTCAATAAAAAAGGTAAAGATATTATCCG
>CAJPTT010000190.1 GCA_905373565.1 uncultured Treponema sp.
GGGTAATATGGAAGATAATGCATCGATGATAAAGTTAAGCCGAGATATGAATAGTAGCCCTTATACCGGCTTGTGGAACCGTTTATATCTCAATCTTGGCTTTAAAAACGTTTAACAATATTGCATTAAAGAAGGAGACACTGTCTATGCAAAAAAACAGCTTTTTAAAAATCACCGCGTTTTTGGTACTATTAACCTTGCTGACCACATTAGCAGCCGGTTGTATGACACATCGACATACGGTAGGGAGCGGCCCCCAAACAGGAGTTGTCGAAAAGAGTCGCCAATGGTATGCATTATGGGGTTTAGTCAAGATAGGGGATGCCGACTCAAAAAAGCTCGCCGGTGATGCCACTGATTACAAAATAGAATCTTACTATGGGGTAGCTGATTGGTTTATAAATTTCTTCTTGGGATGGCTTTCCATAGAAAGCAGAACAGTAAAAGTAACGAAATAAGAACTTAGTCCGTATGTTAGCTGTTCCGCAATGGCATACGGATTTACCTGGAGAATCTCTTTGTTTTACACGGATGTATAGCTTTGATTACGCAGCAACGAAGTATATGCACCGTATATTTTCAAAAGGTTTCCCATGCAAAGCCGGAGATATTCCGTTCCTTCTCATCAAAATTGATTCCTATGAGATAGATGTCTTTTCCATGTTGCCGATACTTCTCGTAGTATTTCTTTTCTTTTATCTGTTGCAAGGCGTTCCCGCTTCCTACCTTAAATTCAATAATGTATATTTTATGCTCCATATTTAAGGTCAAGTCAATCCGTCCGCGGTTGGTCGTATCTTCGCCAATCAGCGGCGCACCTAAACTTGCCAAAAATGCATACACCACGCTGGCATAAAAACCTTCGTACATACCGATATTGTTATTCACATAATTTTGATACGGCAGCGATGCAAATAGCGTGTATAGCGCATCTTTAACCCCGTCTTTATCGGCATTATAAAGCGCCATTAGCATATTACGATATAACGTACTGCTTATCAAACTCGACTCCGAATCTGTAAGCATTGATACGACAGCCTTATTGAGCGAGCTTTTAACTTCAAAATTCGGTATTTTAAGCGAATAAAACACAGCGTCTTCGACTTGTTTTTTTTCTCGTATCGTTAAATAGCCGGATTGATACAAAAGCACTTCAAAATTAATCTTTTCAATATCAAAAGCTCCAAGCTGTTCTTCGTCTATACTAATATTTTCCAAGTCCGGCAGATAATAGTTCTTTTCTTGTATTAATTTGATAAGAAAACTCGGGCTGCCTGTTTCAAACCAATAATTCTTATATAAATGCCCGTTTGCACAGAATTTTAGTATATCAAACGGATTATACACATTGTCCTTTAAAAAATTATAGCCGTCATACCAGCGCTTCACCTTTTCCATGTCAGCACCTTCCAGATACGGCTGAAAGCTCGTTTCAAGATCGGCTTGCGTATACCCGCATATATTCCCGTACTTGGGATATAGTGATATATCTTCAATATTATTCAATCCGGAAAAAATACTTACCTTTGAAAATTTACTCACCCCGGTAAGAAATGCAAACTTGACATATTCATCGTTGTATTTGATATGCTCGTAAATACCTTTGAGCGTATCCCGTGCATAATTCCACATTGCAGAGTTGGTAATATTATCCAATATCGGCTTGTCGTATTCATCGATTAAAATAACAACTCGTTTATTATATTTTTTATAGGTTTCTTTGATAAGTAAATCAAACTGAGCGGAAAGAGCAAGCGTTTTATCAAATGTTATGCCGAGACATTCGGCATTCCACCGCAGGGTTGATTGTGCTTCGCTTTGGAAATTAAATTCCGATGTGAAATTACCGCCCCAGTGAATCCGTATAACAGGATAGGGTTCAAAATCATATTTATCGTAAATGTACAAGCCCTTAAAAAGTTCTTTCTTGCCTTCGAAAATTGCTTGCAGAGTTGTTAAAAAAAGACTTTTGCCGAACCGACGCGGACGCGATAAAAAAACATATTTATACGCACTTAGTAATTCATAAGCTTCTTTTGTCTTATCAATATACAGATAATCATCTCCTATAATTTCAGAGAATGAGTGTATTCCTATCGGCAATTTTTTCATAATAACACCTCTTATTGCGCTCTTGCTAAAAACAAGTTCAATTCATCCTCAAGATGTGCAAGCTGAGCTTCCGCTTTCTGAATTTTTTCAAGCACGGCTTGCCTTTGTATTTTTTCCAACTTGGCAAATACCGTATCGAAGAGTTCTTTTTCCGTAGCTTGATGTTCGGTATCGAGGTATTCTATTTTATAATATCCTGTCCATGGTTCGAACGGCTGTTCATTTTTCTGCATATTTCCTCCATTCTCTTATACTAGGCCCAACAGCTCACGTACATGACTTTGAAACTCTCCGGATGTCATCTCTCCATTCAAAAAAGCTTTTATCTCTTGCTTTACACCGGTAGGAAATCGGCGCCAGTAAGACTCTGTCCAATTATGCATCGCAGCGGTAAGACTGCGTTGTGTTTCAACCGGCATCTCTCCCAAACTATAGGAAACAAACTGTATAACCATCTCGTATAACAGATCGGCAGGCATCCCCTGTACGGAACCGTTCTTTGCTAAAGAAGCACGATGAGATTTGCCGTGCGAACCGCCCGATTGCGGAATCCATGAGTCAACCAGACCGATAATCTGCTCTTTTGAAAGTTCCGGCGCTTCTTTTCGCAAAATATCTGCGGCATAATCGCGAAAAGTATGCCGAACCCCATCCATACTCGCATCGATAGAAGCATAAATCGATTCCGACATCTTCTTTGCGGCTTCTTCGGGAGTAAACGGAATAGCGCCGTTTACCGCCCCAGCCAGCTGACCTTGCCGCCGTTCAACCGCTGCAGCAAATGCATCGATTTCGCGTACATTCGCCCTATTTAATATATAATCGAGCGCAAAAAGAAAACCTCTGTCGGTTTTTGCATCACTCATGAGGGAAGCATATACTATTTTATGGGATTTTTAAAGAGGGAGAAGAATGAATGAATGAAAAGACTAAGGGAAACCTCTAAAAACTTCAGCTTTTTGGAGGTTTCCAAAAAAGCATACAGGAAAACGCCGATATTCAAGAAGACTAAACACTTTTCGGACGGCAACAGTGTAAGGGTAACATTAAAATTGCTTCTTAAGAGCTAGAATTGTAGTAATAATACTCAAAACCGTTGCAGTTACGCTAATAAGCGGGACATAGATATTGAAATTATACATAAACGCATTACTACGAGCTGTAATAATGGTGTTCGGCCCGATAATATCATTTTTTGCAAGTTTTTTCCCATATACATCCCTAATTACAATAGCGCCGCCTGTATTCCGTTGATAGTCAAAACCTCCCGCCAGTGCAATATAAAAGTCGGCTTTACGACCGGGGGTATACGGATATGCACCGGGGCGTGTTACCGCGCCGTTTACCGTTACGGTTTGCTCTATCTCAGGAACAATAAGCCGATCACCGGGTTCTATAGGAATATGTTCATTATAAGCGGCATCAAATAAAATTTTATTTAAATTGACGGGCAACTGCTTACCTTGCCGAAAAATATATGCACTGCTCGTATCAGCCGTAACAGCTGCAGTAAAAAGCTGCATATTCTGACGTATTAACGATACGAAATTATCTCCCGGTACAAATGCTATTGAGATAATTTTAGTCTTCCCTAAAGGCTGCCCCGAACCGGATGCCGTCGCGGGTACTTCAATATATATATTAGTTTGTAAAACCTGCCGTTTTTCCACATACACCGTATCCTTATGCAACAAAGAAAAAGCTTCATCTTCTTTGTCCAGATCGACAAAAAAGGTATCGGGAATCGCAGCGCCATCATCCTTGATACGTACAACTCTTACTTGCGTCTTATCAACTCCTGCGCCTGCAATATAACCATTACCATATCGTTCGATAAGCTGATTCAGTGTTTCACCGTCATCCAACTCGTATACACCGGGACGTTCAACCGCTCCTGAAAGCGTAACTCGCCGCTTAACACGCGGAATAGAGATTACATCGCCGGGTGATAAATAAGGATCTTGCCGTAAATCTCCATCGCGAATCGCTTTAAAAAGATCATAATCGGTTGTCTTCCCCGAACTGCCCGTAATAGAGAGATACCTGCTTGAAGCAAAATCCGTTAATAGACCGGTAATAGCTTGAGATGCACGCATAAGCCCCCATGCTTTCACTTCCGTTGTTTTAACGACCTCTCCTTTCACGATTATTGTAAAAGAGCTTGGACTGGCAAGTACAAATTGCACAACACTCAAAGGATAATTTTGAGACACAAGAGCTTCCACCTGTCTTTTGACAGCGAGAAAGGTTTTACCGTTCGTATTAACCGATCCCAAATTTGATACACGGATTATGCCGCTTGCATCCACAGCAATCTGATAGGTTACAGCTGTTTGACCAATCGTATATCCCAGCTGATAAATATCACCCGGCAAAACCCGATAGTCAGGATTTGCCATTGCTTGCTGTGCCATGCGCTTATTTGCCGCGTCCGCCTCTGTTCCCAATTTTGAATTTGAATTCGTATCCGTATCTGCCGCACACAATAAAGATACAATAGCGGTAAAAAATAAAATTACCGTGAGAAATAGCTTACGCTTCATGGTTCTTTTCCTTTTTTGACAAGAACTTTGCACGGGCTGTAGGATCATGCCGGATATCATGTAATGCATTTAAGAGAAAAGCGAGAAATATTGAAAAAAAGAACCCCGCAAACGTTGCTATAATGCACAATTTTCCCCTACCGGGTTCCGATTTTATTTCGGGTACCTGCGGATAATCCAACACTTGAAATACCGGCATTTCGCTTGCCATTTCTATCTTTAACAGTTCATATTGCGCCTTTAATTGACCGTATATCTTCTCTTGCACTTGAATTTCTCGATTAAGCCGTGTCGCCTCAAGAGCAATCGAAGGTACGGAACTGTAGATATTTACCGTCTTTCGTTCCAATCCTGACTATCGGGATTCAAGTCGCTTAATTTCATCTAACGCAGCCTGTAAACTTTTTTCCAACCCTTCTTTTTCCAATTTATGCTTATCAAGACCCATTTCCGCAAATCGCTGCTCATAATATGAAACGGCAAACTCAACTACCCGCTGCGCAAATTCAGGATCAATATCTTTAAATTTTAATGAAAAAATTCCGCTTTTTTCATCAAACTTTGCTGTCAATTGTTTTTTTAGCAACTTTCGGCTTGTCGTTTTAGGAAATTTTTTAATTTTATATCGATTAACTAAATTAAATTCTTGGATGATCGCATCTAAAAAAGAATCACTTCCG
>CAJPTT010000191.1 GCA_905373565.1 uncultured Treponema sp.
CGGTGAACCCACTCGTGGTCTTGTTCGACGAACCGCTTTCCGCCCTCGACGCTCCGCTGCGGCTTAAACTCCGCGAAGAGCTCAAAAAACATCAAGCCGAAATGCAGTACACGGCAATCTACGTTACCCATGACCGCGACGAAGCCGAGTATCTCACCGACAATATCATCGAAATGTCTTTCTCCTGATCGAAATTTTAGGTATCATTTCTTTAAGCTCAGGGCAAACGCATCAGGCAAATAGATAAAAATCGCAGAATCACGAGGCTGTGAGACCATTTGAGACGCAAAGCGGCGAAACTCTGGTTGAACAGCCTTGTGATTCTGCGGGGATATCTAAAAAACGTCTGATGCGTTTGCCCTGTGACTGGAGGTGGAGATGTCGCTGAATTGCGCTGAAATTGATAAAATTCTGGAAGAGCTCGATTTGGAAGGCTCATACATACAAAAGGTGGTGCAGTCCTCTTATTCCGTGATGGTGCTGCACCTCTATAAGACCCGCCCGATGAGTCTGGTCATCTGTCTTGAACCGGGGGCGTGCCGCTTGCATGAAACTACGCGGAAGATTCCTAAGTTCGACAAGCCGCTCCGTTTTATGGAGCTGCTCCGTTCCCGTCTCCGCGGCGCCAAGGTTACCGAGGCTGTCCAGCTGAACAACGACCGCATTGTCAGGCTTGCATTGGAGACCGCTTCAGGTACGCTCCGCCTCTATATCCGGTTGTGGAGCGGGGCTGCGAATATGCTGCTTGTCGATAATGGTATTATCGTCGATGCCTTTTACCGCCGCCCTTCCCGCCATGAAGTGAGCGGAGAGCCGTGGCAACCCCTACCGGGAGAATCCGATGCGGCTGCGACGCAGACTTTTGGAAGCGAGCCGAGTGTTGCGGCAGGCAGCGAATCAAAAGTCATTGCAGAAATCGTACCTACTGCCATGTCGCTTGTAGCTGCTGACAAGCCGCTAAAAACCTACACCGTCCGCAGCTATGATACATCCAAGACCTTTAACGAAGCGATTGACGAATGGTATGCGCGGCAGGCGCCGGTGCTTTCGCTTGAAGCCTTACGTGCGGAAGCGGAGCGTTTTTACGGTCTTAAAATAGAAAAGATTTCCCGCGCACTTGAAAAACTCGAAGCAAAAAAACATTCGTTTTTGCAGGCGGATACGCTAAAACATCAGGGAGATTTACTGCTGGCAAATATCTACCGGATTCCGCAGGGCGCGGCTTCCGTCGAACTGGAAGATTATGACGCGGACAACCGGATTATCCGCATTACCCTCGACCCGAGAAAAACCGTGCAGGAAAATGCCGCCGGATACTATGAGCGGTATAAAAAAGCGGTTTCGGGGCTTGAAGCGCTCACCGATGACATCGAAGCCTCCAAGCGGACGCTCGCCGCGCTTAACGAAGAACTTGCAAAGCTGCGGGTTGAAGAAAATCCTTACCTTATCGAAAAGGTGCTGCACAAAAGAAAGATACCTGTGCAGCGGAAACAGGCAGCTCAAGAAAAGGAGCGGCCGGGACTTACGTTCTACCATGACGGATGGATTTTGTATGTTGGTAGGACAGCCGCCGAAAACGATGAGCTGTTACGGCATCACGTGCGGGGCAAGGATATGTGGCTCCATGTGCGGGACTATTCCGGCGGCTATGTCTTTATCAAAAACAAAAACGGAAAGACTGTTCCGCTACCGGTGTTGATTGCCGCGGGGAACCTCGCCGTGTTTTATTCAAAGGCGCGCCGGAACGAACAAGCCGATCTCTACTACACCGCAGTGAAGAACTTACGGAGAGCGAAGAACGCGCCGAAAGGAACCGTGCTCCCGTCAAACGAAAAAAATCTTTCTATTAAACTTGATCCGGCGGTTCTGAAACAGCTTGAACAGTCGCGGGGGGAAGTGCTTAGCTGATGGGTAATGGGGAAGGGAAGGAAAATTCATAATTATGAATTATGAATTATTTTTCCCTTGCACCTTTCTCTTTTTATTCCTATACTATTTCTATGCTGAGTTTCAGAACCGGATCTCTACAGTATCAATTATCTCCCCCAAAAGCGCAAAACCTGTACGCTGTAGAAAATCTGAAAAAAGAGCACCATCATGTCATCATTCATCTTGTTACATCCCGTCCTACTATCCGGCATTGTGCCGATTACACAACGTTTTCCTTTGTTGCTTTTTGAGCTGCTGCCATAACAGCATCCCAATCGGGTAGATTGAGCTTTTCTGCAATTTTTTGCTGAATGCGGGCAGAAGTGCGTTTGCCGTGAATAACCGCCCATACGGAGGTGTCGTTGACCTCAAGTTCTTCTGCAATGCCGGGATTGGAAACATTGATAAGAGAAAGCCGGTACTGTATCCATCCGCCGTAGACATGTCCGAGTGTGCGGTTTTTTTTCGGCTTGTGGATTTTCTTTTTTTGCGGTATCATAAAACCATCCTTTACCTGTTTTTACAGGCTTGTAGTGTTAAGAAAAGCGAAAGCGGTGTATTTTTTTTCGCTTTTCCCGTTCCGCGTCAATTACGGCGCTTTGGAGAGAAGCTTGCGGCCTTGTATGTTGATGGAGACAGCATGGAGCCGACCTACTTCCGCGGCGATATGATTATTTGCGATTCTTTAGGATGGGACGGGGAAGGTATCTATGCTATCCAGAAGAATTTAAGTATACACGATACCGAACCAAAATTGTACAATAGACCTGTATTAAAAGATGACATTTACTACGCTTTATATTTTGCAGATAAGTTTGGTCATATCATTAGGGTTAAAAAGGGAAGGTCGTATCAATTATATTTGCCGGGAACGATAGAATTAGCAAATACAATCGAGGCTCGCAATGACTAAACGAAAAGCGCTTATTTTTGCATTGCTGTTTGCTGCCGTTGCCGGTATCTGCGCAACCGATACCGGTAAGAAGGTGTACATAACCGATACGGGGAAAAAGTATCACTGTAAAAATTGCCGAACGTTAAAAAAGTCCAAGCATCTTACGGAGCTTACGGTTAAAGACGCACAGGCGAGAGGGTATACGGCTTGTAAGGTGTGTAAGCCGCCTGAAAAGTAGAGGAGAGGAAAAGGAAACCCGTACATGAGTGAATTAAAGAAGCTCGGCTGTACCGTCTCGGCTTTCCGAATGATGAAGTGCGATACGGTTTTTTAAAGAATCTATTACCTGCATACACTGCGGTACCGTTTAGTGAGACGGGAAAATCAATATGGCAGTTTGTAGAAGATGTCCGCAAGGGGAAGGTCGATTCTTTTATGGAACGGATGCAATCGATCATTTCCGGAATACCGTATGATAATTTCAGCGGAGAGAAACTGAAATTGCGGGAGCAGAATTACCAGACAGCGGTATACCTCATCTTTGCGCTGATGGGGCAGTTTGTGCAGACGGAGCTTCACTGCTATGGCAGTGCCGCCACGGATGGCGGTGGCTCCACACAGCAGCGATGTTTCGGCAGTGCCGAAACTCGTAGTCAAAACTATACACGGATATATAGTTTTGACGATGCGACAGGAAGAATAGATTGTGTAGTGTGTACTGCCGATACTGTTTATCTTTTTGAGTTTAAGCTAAGTGGTAACGGCAACGCGGAAGATGCAATCGCACAAATACAAAAGCAAAACTACGCTGCAAAGTATAAGACGGACGGAAAGAAGATTGTACTCATCGGTGCAGGATTTGAGGAAGCAACGCGGACAATTAAGAATTGGAAAGTAGAACAGCTATGATAGATAAATCCTGCACCGATCCGCCATGGAGGGCGGTGGTTCTACGCAGTAATGAGTTTCAGTATTAGCTGAAACTCATCGTTAAAGATGTACAAGGATGTACATCTTTAACAGGGTTTTAGTGAAGAGACGAGAACGATTAAGGACTGGAAAACCGAAGCGCTAGAAAAATAAACAACCGAAGCTACCAAGTGCGCGGAAAATGCAGAGGGTTCACAGTTACCGTTGAAATTGACAAATTGCAGAAAAACGATAATCCTGCTATACTTACCCTATGAGCTTTCCACGAAAATTACCGATCGGCGTACAGAGTTTTAAGGTATTACGAAATGCTCGCTATCTCTATGTAGATAAGACAGCGTATATTGCTCAATTAGTAACAAGCAGTCGTGTTTATTTTCTCAGCCGTCCGCGGAGATTTGGCAAGAGCTTGTTCCTTTCGACATTATCTGCGTACTTTCTCGGAAAAAAAGAGCTATTCAAAGGCTTGTACCTCGAAAAAGCTGAGGAAGAACAGGCAGTATTGGAAAACAGAGCCACATGGCAGGAATATCCAGTATTCTATCTTGATTTTAATATAGGGCAATATAATGCAGAACGCGCCTTAATGAGCCAACTCAACCTGCTGTTAAGCCGATTTGAGGAAGTATACGGAATAAATAAAAATGAGGAAGAGATATCTCAACGCTTTGCTGGCGTTATCCAACGTGCATACCAACAAACCGGCAAACAAGTAGTGATTCTTGTTGACGAATATGATAAGCCCCTCTTACAAACGATGGGCGTAAATGAAGCCTTGAACGAAGACTACCGCAATACCCTCAAAGCATTTTATTCGGTAATAAAAACCTGCGATGAATATATCCGCTTTGCCTTTTTAACCGGCGTTACTAAATTCAGCAAGATCAGTATTTTCAGCGATCTGAACAATCTCAACGATATCAGTCTACTGCCGAAATACGCCGGTATTTGCGGTATCAGCCAAAGTGAATTGGAAAGTACTTTTGCTCCCGAAATTGAAGCGCTTGCACAGGCAAATGAGCTCACTCTTGATGAGACCCTCAAGCGGCTCAAGCAAACGTATGACGGCTACTGTTTTGCGCAACGATCGGAAAATATGTATAATCCGTTTAGCCTACTACGTGTGTTTGACGGACAGATTTTCCAAAGTTATTGGTTTGCAACCGGTACCCCGACATTTTTAGTACATTACCTGAAAGATGCGCAGTACTCTATTCCCGACCTCGATGGAAAGATAGAACTGAATGAAGCAGGGCTTGAAACATACCGTGCTGATGTACAAACACCGCTTCCGATTTTATTTCAATCAGGTTATTTGACGATCAAAGACTACATCAAAGAAGCGCGGCTGTATCGGCTTGGCTTTCCCAATGATGAAGTACGATACGGTTTTTGGGAAAACCTATTACCGGCATATTCATCATTACGCCCCGATGAGACAGGGCAAGCAGTCTGGCGCTTTGTACAGGACATCCGCAAGGGGGAGGTCGATTCTTTTATGGAACGGATGCAATCGATCATTTCCGGAATACCGTATGA
>CAJPTT010000192.1 GCA_905373565.1 uncultured Treponema sp.
ATATGATAGATATTTGTAAAGATTTAAACGAACATCAAAAACAGGCGGTAAAAACGGATGAAAATGCCGTTGTGGCGGCGGGAGCCGGTTCGGGAAAGACGAAGGTTCTGGCAAGCCGCTATGTATACCTGATTACCGAAAAAAACTATCAGGTTGAAAATATCCTTGCCCTCACCTTTACGGACAAGGCGGCGGCGGAAATGCACCGGCGTATTTATCGGGAGCTGCAAAAGATGTATGCGGGAACCGATGATGCGGTACAGCGGAGCCGTGCCGGCGCTGCCTTGGATTCTTTTTTTAAGGCACAAATTATGACTATCGATGCATTCTGTCATAAGATTGCCGTAACCGCATGCCGGCGCTTCGGTATCAGTCCCGATTTCACTATCGACCTTACCGAATCGAAACGGCTCGCCTATAACCTTTCGCTGGATTTTTTCCTTGAACACCGCGCGGACACAAACCTGCAATACCTGCTCGGCGATAAACCGATTACCGATTTTATCAACGACTTCTTTGTCAAAATATTAAACGATTACGTTACGGTCTCCCGCCCGATTGATTTTTCTGCGGCCTTGCAGAATCAGCTGGCTGCTGCCGAAGCATTATTTACCGGCTATCGCAAACAAGCCGAACGCATTCTCGGAGATATTACCGCTCATCTTGAAGGAACCGATAACTACATCAGCGCAGTAAAAGAAGCATACGTGCAACTCCCCGAATTCCCGCTTACGCTGAACGATCCGCAGCTACCGTTCTTTCTTGAACGGCTGAAAGCGATTTGCAGCGTTAAAAAAACGCTGGGTGCAAAAAATGATGAAGACGTAAAAGCGTGCAAGGCGCTCTGCGGTGAACTGAGCGAAAGCTCCGTCCGCTTACAAAGTCTGTATCATTTTTATGCACACAAAGAGCAGATGCAAAAGATATACGCGCTTTGCAGTGTTTTGCAGGAACGGTTCATTGCCGAAAAAAAGCGGAGAAGCATACTGCATTTCGGCGATATTGCGCAGCTTGCCGTTGACGCGCTTATCACCGATCCCGACTTGCGGCTTTTTTACAAAAAACAAACCCGTCGGATTATGATCGATGAGTTTCAGGATAATAACAGCCTGCAGCGCGACCTTTTGTTCCTGCTTGCGGAAAAAGAAGCACGTACCGGCCAATCGATACCCAAGCCGGATGAACTGGTGCCGGATAAACTCTTCTTTGTCGGGGACGAAAAACAATCGATCTATGCGTTTCGGGGCGCCGATGTTTCGGTGTTCCGCACGCTGTCACAGGACTTACGGCAAGGAGGCGGTTCCGCTTCTATTAACTTGCAAACAAATTACCGCACTGAACCTGAACTGCTCAACTTTTTTAACAGCGTATTTATGCGGGTCTTTTATTCGGAAACCAATCAGCCCCTTATCGGCACCGTGCCTGCATTTGAAGCGGAATTTATTCCCATCCTCAGCAGGGAGGCGGTTCCCCATTTAGCGCCTCAGACGGATATTTTATTTATCGACAAAAAACGCTTTCCGAAGGGCGCCGACACCGATATCGCTTTTCTCAAACCGATTGAATGCGAGGCGTATACGCTTGCGCAAAAAATAGCCGCGCTCCATGACGAACACTACCTTGTATACGATGACGCCTCACAGGATACCCGTCCCTGTACATGGTCGGATTTTGCCGTACTGCTGCGCGCTTCGACGCATCAAGCAGTCTACGAGCGGTTTTTCCGTGCATTTAAAATCCCGTATATTTCCGTACAGCAAAAAGGATTGTTCCACGACGCACCGCTCAACGATATCTGCGCCTTGCTCCGCTTAACGGTGTACCCGCATGACAGAGCCGTGTATGCGCAAGTACTCCGCTCACCGTTTGTCCGCCTCAGCGATCGCTCTTTTACCCGACTGATGCTGCACAGCCTTGAGCATGACCCCCAACCTTTTGCTCCCTCCGCTGCCGAAGAACTGGATGCGGAGGATCGGCTGTATTTCTTAAATGCTTGCGCTCTTTTTGAGCGGCTCCAAGGCTCTATCAAAAAAAAGAGTAATGCCGAATTGATTACCGCACTGTGGTATGACGAAGGGTACCGGTACATATTGCTTACGGAGCCGCGCTACCACCGCTATCTGGAACTATACGACTACCTGTTTGCGCTTGCGGTAAAAGCGGATGCCGCGGGGCAGAGTCTTTCGGCTTTTATCGACACGCTGATTTCGTACATTCATGCGGAAGAGCGGGTTGAAGATATGGAAATTCCGCTCGAACACGGCGGTGATGCGGTTAAAATTATGACGGTGCATAAGAGCAAGGGCTTGGAGTTCCCGATTGTCTGCATTCCCGACTGCGGCAATGCGGGAAAGTCTGAAAAGAAAGAAGGCCTGGTCTTTTTGCACAAGGATTTAGGGCCGGTTATCCATTTACCGCCGGAGGCAAAAAACGATCCTTCCGCCAATATCTTTTTTGAGGAACTGCGGCAGGAAGCGAATGCCAAACATCTTGCCGAAACAAAGCGGCTTCTCTACGTCGCCGTTACGCGGGCTAAGGTTCGGCTGCTGATGAGTGGTGTGCAGGAAACTGACGGCGATATTGAGGAACTACCGGAAACGCCCCGCGCTTTGGAGGAAATCCGGCAACAGCTTGTACAACCTCAGAAGGAAGAAAATAACCGAAGTTTTTTTCAGCTCTTATTACCGGCGCTATCCGGAGATATCAACTGCGTGCATTTTACGGAAGTGTTACCGCTCTCCACCTCGACCGTACAGCACACCGCGGAAGACCGGCAGCGCTTTAATCTTGATGAAACCCGTGCCCTATACCGGCAGGCTGCGGAAAAAAACTTCCCGCTTGCGGAACCGCGCGTCATACCGGCAACTCAATTTGAAAAAGACCGGCAGTGGCTTCATTTAAGCGAAGCACCGCTTGCAATGTTTCCAAACCAGGAATTACAAGATATGGAACATTCACAAATGATGGCTCAATCTAAAACTATGAAACATACCGAATTAAATGAACATATCGAGCAGGGCGACAATACCGGTGAAAAGGATGGCGATGAGCTTTCCTCCACCGAGTTCGGAACCTTGGTGCACAAAGCGATGGAAGCCCGCTTTTTAGACCGCCCGTGTACACTGCCTGCAAAGTACGCCCGGGAAGTGGAAAAACTGTGCACCGCTTTTCTTTCTTCTCCGCTGGGACAAAAGGCGGCAGAGGCTTCATTCAGAAAGACCGAATACGGCTTTTTAACCCTCTACGAAGGGAAGCTCGTCATAGGGCAAATCGATTTGCTTTTTGAATACGAAGATACCGCGTATATTATCGATTATAAAACCGACCAAAAAATCTATCCTGAACAACATCGAAGGCAGCTTTTAATCTACAAAGCTGCCGTAGAAAATTTTTATAAAATGGAAGGGTTCGGTCAAGACCCCGGCGGACAACAGTCACCCAAATCGGTTAAAGCCTACATTTTCTATCTCCGCAGCAAAACCGCCGTTGAGGTGGTGTAGGACCCTATGAAAAAGGTTTTGACGAGTTGACTATCGCTGACGACATCGCTAGGCACTGTACGTCCTATACATTGCTTAGCTACAAGTTTTTATTTGCTAATTTTTAATTAAAATGATGAATTTTCCGCCGTATTTTCCCAGCCAAAAACCTCTAAAAGTCATATAAGGACTATAGGAGGTGTGAATGAGAAAATCCATTATTACTCAGCCATTGCGGTTTACCGCCCGAAATGATTACGCTTCTGCTAGAAACCACCGCCGTCCATGGCGGAGTAGATATGGGGAGAGCCTCTACCGATAAAGAACAAAAACTGATAAACTCCTATGTTTTTTGTCAAACTTAGGACTTTTGCAAATAGGCGAGGTAAGTACAAGGAGCCTAGCACATTCCAACCGGAGGCGTATATTGATACGTTGAGGATTGGAATGTGCGTAGTGACGCCGTAATTGCCCGCATATTTGCAAAAGAGGAAGAGCGAGCAATGTTAGCACAAGGAAATCCGATAATGACCAAGGCAAACCAAGTGATGGATATTTTTTATCTTGATGAGCAAGAACGGAAACAATATGAAGCAGCGTGGGAGTATGAAAGCGATCGGTTATCGATGATAAGCGAATCGGAGAGAAAAGGACGTGAGCTTGGCATTGCCGAAGGTTCCCGCCAAAAAGCACTCGAAACGGCACGGATTTTAAAACAACTCGGCGACTCTACTCAAAAGATAGTTCAAGCAACGGGACTTTCTCAAGCAGAAGTCGAAGCGATTAACTAATTCATAATTCAGAATGCATAATTATGAATTATCCTCCCCTTGTACCCTCGCCTCTTTACTTATACAATATCCCTATGCTTAGCTACCGCCCCGTATTTCCGCAGCACCAATCTCCTCTCCCCAACGCGCAAAACCCCGCAAAGAAAAATATACGCTGATAGCAACCAGTGCCATAATTCTCACAGCGTAAGAGCGTATTTTTACCGGTAAACACGAAGCGGCAAGACTTAACCAAAGAAATTCTGTTTGCAATATCCCCTTTTTTTGTTATACTGAGGCTATGGAAGAGCGAAAACAAGTAGTAAACAGAAATTATAAAGATTCTGTTTTTGTAGACCTGTTTGGTGAAGATAAAAAAGCAAAAGAAAATTTTCTCTCATTATATAATGCACTGCACGGTATACAGCTGGATACTCTATCAGCATTAACACCTTTGCGTTTAGAGCAGGTAATGTATATGACCTTCTACAATGATGTGTCATATCTCATTGATAACAAAATAATTGTATTGGCAGAGCATCAGTCCACGATTAACCCCAATATGCCGATACGCTGTCTTGAATATGTTGTACGCTTGTATGAACGGATTTTAGATGCACAAGAGAGGTATGCACGCAGTCTTGTAAAAATCCCGACGCCTGAGTTTTATGTCTTTTATAATGGAATTGAAGATTACCCAAATGAAAGTCTGTTGCGTCTTTCCGATGCTTTTATGACAAAGCCGGAACACATACCATTAGAATTAGAAGTAAAAGTCTTGAATATCAATGAACATAAGGGGAATAAAATATTGCAAAGTTGTAAACCGTTAGCAGAATACAGTATATTTGTGGAAACGGTACGGCGGAATATTGAACAAGATAAAGAACATGGTTTTGAAAAGGCGATAAAAGAATGTATACGGAACGGCATATTGAAAGAATACCTGCAGCGTAAAGCAAAGGAGGTCATAAATATGTTAATAGCAGAATATGATTATGCAACCGATATAGCGGTACAACGGGCAGAAGA
>CAJPTT010000193.1 GCA_905373565.1 uncultured Treponema sp.
GGCATATTGTAGAGAATCGGAGACGATTGCATTCGGTATGAAAGTAAATAACGAATTGGTTCCGTTAAACAAGATGATCGATGTGCGCGCTACTATAAAGCCTGTCTTAAAAGGAACCTACGAAGGCTCGAATATTTACCGGCGTACGCTGTGTTTCCTGTTAGCCGCCGCCGCGCGAAAAGTATATCCCGATTTACGGCTCTTGGTCGGACACAGCTTCGGCTACTCGTACTATTATACGTTTGAAGGCGCTCATGCCTCCGATATCGATCTTAAAATCATCGAAGATAAAATGCACGAAATGGTCGATGCGGATTTACCGATACAAACGCAATCCGTCGCGTATGCCGAATCCTTGGAGCTCTTTGCCAATACCAATCAGCCCGATGCATACCGGCTGCTTTCCTATAACAGTAAACCGAAAATCACAATCAATATACTCGACGATTATTACGACTTATACTTCCAGCCGCTGATGGATCGTGTCGGCTATTTAAAAGTATTCGGATTAATGAAGTATGAAGACGGCTTTTTACTGCGCTTTCCTGCAACCGCCGACACTGACACACTTCCTCAATTTAAAGATATCCCGCAGCTTTTTACCGTATATAAAGAATATAAAACGTGGGGTAAGATGATCGGCGTTTCTTCCGTCGGTCAATTAAATGAAATTATCGAAACCCGTAAAACCAAAGACTTCATTGAAATTACGGAAACATTGCAGAATAATAAACTGGCGCATATTGCCGAGCAAATTAAAAACAAGGGAAACGTCAAAGTAATTCTGATTGCGGGACCGTCCAGTTCAGGAAAAACGACCTCTGCAAAAAAACTTTCGATGCAGTTGCGCGTCGTAGGGTATGAACCGTATGTTATCAGCCTTGACGATTATTATGTCGGTAGAGATAAGACCCCGCGCGATAAGAACGGAAAACTCGACTTTGAATGTCTTGAATCTTTGGATGTTCCGCTTTTAAATGAGCTGTTGCTCAAACTGTTTGCCGGTGAAGAAGTTGAACTGCCGTCTTATAATTTTAAAACAGGCGAGCGGTTCTACACCGGGAAAAAACTTCGCCTTAATAGCCGCTCCATACTCATCTTGGAAGGCATACACGGATTAAACGACAACCTAACCCCGCAGATAGACGCTTCGCTTAAATTCAAGATATATCTTTCGGCATTAACACAGCTGACTTTAGATGATCACAACCGAATACCGACTTCGGATAACCGGCTTTTGCGGCGCATCGTGCGCGATGCTCAGTTTAGAGGAAGTTCCGCTTCGATTACCATCGGTATGTGGTCGGATGTGCGGGCGGGAGAGGCAAAACATATTTTCCCGTACCAAAATACCGCCGACGTTATCTTTAATACGGCGCTCGATTATGAACTTTCGGTACTGAAAATTTATGCGGAACCGCTTCTCCGTGCGGTAAAGCCCACCGATCCGGCATACAGCGAAGCATCTCGGCTGCTCATCTTTCTGAATAACTTCCTTTCGGTCTCTCCGTCTTTTGTGCACGGCCAATCCATTTTACGGGAGTTTATCGGCGACAGCGATTTTTCGTATCGATAAGTAACGAAGATAGTTCTACCCTACCCTACCCTTCGGCGATGTCACAAAAAGCGGCGGCGCAGATTTCTTGCAAATCTGCGGGGGCAATGCACAGCATGTGCCCCCGTTCCCCGGCACTCACATAGATACGTTCATACAGCTGTGCGGTTTCATCGATAAAAGTAGGAAAATGCTTTTTCATGCCGAGCGGGGAACAGCCGCCGCGGATGTAGCCCGTTGTTTTTTGCAGCGCATCAAGTTTAAGCGGCGTTATCTTTTTACCGGTTATATTCCGTACCTTTTTTAAACTGACTTCCGAAGGCGCCGGTACACAAAAAACAAAAACTTCATTATCCTCGCTTATCATGACAATCGTTTTAAAGAGCATGTCGGACTCAATATTCAACTTCTGCGCAGCGGATACCGCATCCAAATGCGCCTCATCCCACGCATATTCAGCACTGCTATAGGGAACACCCGCCGTCTCCAAAATGCGCATTGCATTCGTCTTTTTCATTATTTAAGCCTGTCCGTATTAATATTCAAAGCAATCACACCATATTGTGCAAAATTTTGAAAAAATTTTGCACAATTTCTTTCAGGAGAAGGGCAATCGCACCAGATAAATAAATAAAAATCGCAAAATAAAGAGGCTGTGAGACCATTTGAACCGCGAAGAGGTTCAACTCTGGTTGAACAGCCTCTTTATTTTGCGGGGATATTCAATCAACAACCCCGACGCAAACGTCGGGGTATGTTGTTCTCATAAGGTGGTTGCAGTCGGCTTTAATACCCTTTGTTACGACGCAGAGCGTCGGGGTATTAAACCCTCCGCACGAATAAAGTATCTGGTGCGGTTGCCCAATCTTAATGCTTATTGAAGACTTTATTTCCGACAGCCTCTTGGTATACCGCAAGATACTGTTTCGCGGACGTATCCCATGTAAAATCTTTTGCCATTCCGCGCTTGCGCATTTTAACGATGTGTTCGGGATGCTTGAACCACGCGTTTACCACCCAATTAACGGTATTATAAATACTTTCGGGCGTAAGCAGATTCAGTACAAAACCGGTGCCGTCTCCCGTTTGCTCATCATAGTTTTCTACCGTGTCTGCAAGTCCGCCGGTATTGCGCACAACCGGTAATGTTCCATACAGCAGTGAATACATCTGATTGAGTCCGCACGGTTCATATCGCGACGGCATCAAAAAGAAGTCGCTTCCCGCTTCTATTAAATGGCTAAGCTTTTCATCATAGCCGACATAAACCCGTAAATTCGGCAACCGCCGGGAAAGCGCTAATAATTCATCTTCGCACCATCGGTCACCGGCACCGAGGACAATCAGTTGTAAATTGATATCGGTACACATTTTGAATGCGGCGCCGTAAGACGGGCCGAACAATTCCGCAATCCCTTTTTGATCGGTCAGCCGTGTTATCATACCGAATACCGGAATTTTTTCATCTTGAGGAAGTCCCATATACTTTTGTAAGGCCTCTTTATCCTTTGCTTTTTTTGCAAGAGAACGAGCCGTATAATTGAAGGGAATATGCTCATCCGTTTTAGGATTCCACACAGAGGTATCCACACCGTTTAAAATACCGGTCAATGCTTCCTGACGGAACCGGAGAATACCATCCATCCGAAAGCCGTATTCGGCGCTCTGAATTTCCTGTGCATAAGTGGGCGAAACGGTTGTCAGCCGGTCTGCAGAAAGCAATCCCGCTTTTAAAAAATTCATTCGGTCCCAGTCCTCAAAACCGGCAGAATAAAAATACATCCAATCGAGACCCGTATCAACATAATTTGTTTTATTGTAGATTCCCTGATAACCGATATTATGTATGGTAAAAACACTTGCCGTTTCTTGAAAATCAAAATACTGTGTGTTGAATTTTAACAGTACGGGCACCAGCGCCGTCTGCCAATCATGTGCGTGCATCAAATCGGGAATCCAATGCTGCTTTCTGCAAAGTTGGAATGCCGCATGGCTTAATATCGAAAATCGCTTGGGGTTATCGTTAAAATCAGGTTCAAAAGCAGAACCGTACAACCCGTCACGGCCGAAACTTTCTTCATGATCAATAAAATACACCGGTATATCGGAATTGGGAAGTGTTGATTCAAACACTTCCGTCCAATATTCTCTATCGCCGATGGAAATACCCATCGCGCCGGGAATAGGAGTTAAATCTTTTTTATCAATTCTATAATAACGCGGCATAACGATTCTAACATCATGCCCGAGCTTTTTTAATGAGTATGATAAAGCGGAAACGACATCCGCTAAACCGCCTGTTTTTGCAAAAGGTACGGCTTCACTTGTTATCATTAATATTCGCACGGTAATACCCCCTCAAAAAATTATAACATGGGTAATCGAATTATAAAAGAGTGAAGTGATACCTGTTGCAATTTTCTCGCCACGAGGAATTTATCTACGCCAAATCTGTGAAAATGGCGGTGATTTTTCTCGCCACCATTGACTTATCTACGCCAAATTAGGTAAAATGGCGGTGAAAAGAGGCTTCGGCATGAGAAAATTTGATTATAGCCCATTAATGGAATTATCCTTACCGGTAAGTATGTATCATACGATTGCGCAGATTCATGAGTACAAAGGGCGACAAACGTTTTATGTAGAAAACTATCCCGATATTCTGGAAGGCATGATCGACGTCGCAAAAATACAGAGCGCCAAATCTTCCAATGCCATCGAAGGGATTTATACCAATGATGCCCGATTGCAGGAATTAATGAAAAAAAAGACTGAACCTAAAAATCGAAACGAAGAAGAAATAGCAGGCTATCGGCATGTATTGGATATGATTCACGAAAACTATCCCTACATCACATTCAGTAAAAACGATATTTTAACCTTGCATAACCGGCTGTATTCTTACTCGGCGGTGAACTATAAGGGGCGGTTTAAAGCAGGGGATAATGCGATTGTAGAAGTAGATCGTACCGGAAATAAAAAAGTCAGGTTCCAACCGGTAAACGCGTTTGAAACCGAACGGTATTTTGACGAAATGATCGGTGCCTATAATAGAGCGATGGAAGCACAGATACCTCCGCTGTTGGTGATACCTACGGTGATCCACGACTTTTTGTGTATTCACCCGTTTGAAGACGGCAACGGAAGAATGAGCAGGCTTCTGACGCTCCTTTTATTGTATAAACATGAATATTTTGTCGGTAGGTATATCAGTATTGAAATGCTGATAGAAGAAAGTAAAGAATCATATTACAGCAGTCTACGAGAATCCAGCGAAAAATGGCATGATGGAGAAAATAATGCGGCACCGTTTATCGTCTATATGCTTGGCATTTTATTAAAAGCGTATACCCAATGCGATGAGCGATTCCGATTGATTGCGGAAAAAAAACGGAGTTCAGCTGAAAGGGTATTATCGGTGATTACAAAATCATTGGAACCGCTTTCTAAACGGGATATTATAATTCTATGTCCCGGTATATCGCAGCGGACAGTAGAACGGGCGCTTAAAGAATTGCAAGACACACAAAAAATCCGTCAAATCGATAAAGGCCGTGCCACACGGTATGTGAAACTCGTATAACTGAGAACCTCTCAAAACTTAGGTATAATTTTTAGAGGGTACCGATAGTTTTGAAGCAACCGGAGCTCGCGGGGTAAATCCGATTTAATCCCTTGCGTATTTTTATATTTTTATATATAATAA
>CAJPTT010000194.1 GCA_905373565.1 uncultured Treponema sp.
AGGTAAAATAGTATTTATTGTAACACATGATACAGAGTTGATTGATAATACCTGCAATAAATTATTGGAGATTTCCGATGGGAAAGTAAATAAATTTTATGAAAGAAGGTAAAAAACGAAGGTATAACTTCGTTTTTTAGAAGTTTATAATAAAGCGGAGGGATTTCCCATGTCCGGCACTGAACAGACAATAATAGATAAAGCCTATAGCGGATATGTGTTTTCGAGTAAAACAACACAGGCAGAACAAACCGTGTATACGTTTGATAATAAAACCGGTACCGGTAAAATGTGTTGTTATACGCTCTGTGACGGAATACAGCTTTCGTATAATACGCTGTATCTTGAATCTGCGTATCAAAAGATAGCGCCGCGTAAGGGAATTTTACAAATAGATCATTGTTTAGACGGCTGTTATGAATTCAAATTAAAAAATAATGAATGGGCATTTTTCGGTAAAGGTGATTTAAGTATCGTAGATTTAGGCGTTGTTCCGTTCGAATATTCACGACTTCCGATGAAAAAATATATCGGTCTTTCTTTTTTTATCGACATTGCACGAGCACAAAAGAGTATTACCGATATGTTTTCTTTTATGAATATTAATGTAGCGCAAATCAAAGATGTCTTATGCAAAAAAGAAAGTCCTGCACTGATTATAAAATCACACCATGAAATATATCATATCATGCATGAACTTTATACGGTTGATGAAAAAATCCGCATCCCTTATTCGCTGCTGAAAGTGCTCGAATTGCTGCTGCTTTTAAGCGTTATTACGGAACGTGATACAAGAAAATTGCCATCCTTTTCAAAACACATTTACGAAGCGGCTCAAAGCTGTTATGCCGCAATAACTGAAAACCCTTTTGACAATCCTTCGATACGGCAACTGGCACAAAAACACGGGCTTTCAGAATCAAGCTTGAAAAGATGCTTTACGGCAATGACGGGGATTTCAATCGGGCAGTTTATAAAAAGGAATCGTTTGGAAGCGGCCGCTGCATTATTGTGTAATGCAACCGGTATGAGCATCGGCGAAGTTGCTGAAAAAGCCGGCTACTGGAATCAGAGTAAATTTTCTTCAGCTTTTAAGACCTACTTTGGCGAGACTCCCGGACACTATAAAAGGAAATTTCTAAAAAACAATTTGAACCGATTGGAGTAAAAAAAGAACCGATAAGTGCTATCTCGTTCTGTTCTTTTTCAGTATTGTAAACCTGTATTCACATTCAATAGAGCTTGGAGGTTTATAATATGATAAAGGATAAAATGACCATTAAAGATATTGTAACGGCAGCGATTATGATGGCGCTGTTCTACGGCTTATCGTTTGTTATCGGTATGAGTACTGTTACATTTCCTATTTTGTATTTATATGGAACAGCAGGTTTGGAAATGTTTTTAGGCGCTGTTTTTTATTTGGTTGCTGCACATAGAATTAATAAGCACGGTTTGTTATTTTTATGGGTTATGATTTATGCCGGTATAACTGCGGCTATGGGCTATGCCTTTATGGTGCCTTATTTTATTGCGGTTGCCGTTATTTCGGAAGCAACGATGATCGGTAAAGATACATACAGAAATCCCGTAAGAAATATCATCGGGTGGAGTACCTACGGCATCGGTATGTTCCTCGGTATCGGTGTTCCGTGTTGGATTGCATGGGAAAGTTATAAACAACAGGCATTGGAAAGCGGTTTTGCCGATGCAACGGTTAAGCTGCAATATGATATGGTTTCATCCCCGCTTTTAATTCTTATCGGCACCATCATTACTGTTGCACTTTCCGTTGCAGGTATCCTGTCCGCACAGCGAATACTCAAAAAGCATTTTCAAAAAGCGGGCATCTTGGATTGATAAATCCTTTTTAAAAACCGATACAGGGATGACAATAATGAAGAAAAAATCGGATTCGCTGAGTGGTTTTACCTGTTTAGCGCTGACGGCTCTTTCCTGTATTGTGTCTGTTTTTACACGGAATTATTATACCCATGCCTTGTTTATGGTATGGCTTTCGATTGTATTATCTTACTTCGGCTTTTTAAAACCGGGTATGCTCTATTTAATACTGTATGTATTTACAACAGTTTGGCTGACACAGGCTGTACCGAAAGGCATAATGATTATCTCACCCATGCTGCTCAGTATGATGTATACCTTCATTCTTCCGGTTAGTGCGGCGTATCTCACCTTTCATATACCGTCTGGTAAATTAATTGCAGTGTTTCAAAAAATGCGTATACCTAAGAACATGCTGTTAGTGCTTATTATCATTGTACGCTTTATTCCGACTATTTCAGACGAAGTGAAGAGTATTAAAGAAGCAATGAAGGTAAGAGGCTTTATCGGTTCTGCCCGTATGGCGCTGCTGCATCCGTTCCGCACTATGGAATACGCCGTTGTCCCGCTCATTTTTCGTTCTATAAAAATAGGAGACGAACTTGCAGCGGCAGCGATTGTGCGCGGTATTGAAAATCCTGCAAACAAACAAAGCTACTATGAAACACAACTCGGTAAAACAGACATCGTTCTTTTGACCGGCTCTTTGTGTCTTTCCGTGTTATGTCTCACAGTAGAGCTATTTTACAACATTAAGTTTTAAAAGTTGTCCTGCGTAAATGTTATGAGAGAAAAAATCAGATTGAAAGATGTTTCTTTTTCCTACCGTAACGGAAAAAAAGAGTTGGAAGCGGTTAATCTTTCCGTTTCCTACGGTGAATGTTGTGTGATTATGGGAGTTTCGGGTTGCGGAAAATCAACATTGACACGGGTAATAAACGGATTAATTCCTGCTTTTTTTGAAGGAACCCTTGAAGGAGAAGTGTTGATTGATGATCATGATATGAAAGATATTCCTTCGTGGAAAAGAGGCAGACTGATAGGAAATGTGTTCCAAGACCCGCGCAGTCAGTTTTTTGCAAACGAGGTTGCAGGAGAAATCGCTTTTGGCTGTGAGAATGCAGGGCTGCCGCATAAAATCATTATTGAAAAAGTACACACAGCCGCAGATTGTATGCACATCACGGAACTTTTAGAGAACAAGATATATACACTCTCTTATGGTATGCGGCAAAAGGTAGCCGTTTGTTCTGCCAAAGTGTTGGAACCGGATATCTATGTTTTTGATGAACCGTCTGCCAATTTAGACACGCAGTCCACTGCCTTGCTTTCGGATTTGATACGGAATTTAAAAAATGAAGGAAAGACTATTATCATTGCCGAGCACCGGCTGCACTACCTTAACGGCATCGCCGACACCTATGTGTTAATGCAGAACGGTACAATCGTACACAGGTATACCTCATCGGAAATACTGAATCTTTCAGCGGATGCTTTACATAGTATAGGTTTGCGTTCTTTAGTGCTTGAATCGTTTAAAAGCGGCGGAAACGATGAAGATCACGGTAATACCTGCCGAAAGAAAAATGTCGATATAAATGAACAGCCCTATTTAGTACCCGGCTCTTACATATCTACACGCTGCAGTTTTGCGGTGCAACATCTGAGCAAGATGTATGGAAAAACGGTATTGCTAAAAGATATTTCGTTTCAATACACAGCAAATGAAATTATTGCATTGACCGGTGAAAACGGTACGGGTAAAAGTACTGTAGGAAAAATTCTTGCAGGACTTGTAAAAGAAAATTCCGGTTACGTTTTATTACATGATAAAGCATATAGACCGAAGCAACGTATCGGGAAAATATGGTACATTCCGCAAGATTTGGATTCGCAACTATTCGGAGAAAACCTTATTGATGAATTAACGGTAGGTTTGAAAAAAAATGATGCACTGATGCAAAGAGCCGAAAGCATACTCGCAAAGTTCGATCTCTTAGCATTAAAAGAGCTGCATCCTGCTGTCTTATCGGGCGGACAAAAACAGCGGTTGGTATTAGGCATCGCCCTTATGCGGAATATCCCGATGATTATTTTAGACGAACCAACCAGCGGCTTGGATTTTATCAATATGCAAAGAATAAGCCGCCTGATTCGCGAACAGCAAAAAACCGGAACAAAATTTTTAATCATCTCACATGATTGGGAATTCATTCTGCATTCATGCGACCGAATCCTCAAACTGGAAAACGGAAGCATTACAGAAGATTATTGGATGGTATAATTCGTGAGTTAACCTTTAAGCAGATAGATAATAGACCTGTTCGATAACTTCGTTGATTTATTTCAAGCAGTCTACGTAGTTGAGTTTTTTAAGATCGCCTATCGTTTTGTCATATGGCCGCTAAACACCTCCGCTCTCATTTCCGAATAGCCGCCCGATATTGCGCAGGGGAATGATGATATACTTTTCGAAATGCAATGGAAAATTTACCGGCGCTCGCATAGCCGAGATGTGCAGCGATAACACCGATTGACAATGCCGGTTTTGATAAAAGCAGACACGCATAGTGCATTCGTGCTCTTAAGATATAGTCGCGCGGAGAAAGACCATAGCGGAGCTGAAAAGTCCGGCGGAATTTTGTATGCCCCATAGCTGCTATGCTGCACAATTCTTCCGAACTTGGAGGATTTAAAATAGAGCGTTCAATAGTAAGCCTTGCCCGCTCCAAGGCTTTTTGCTCAACGGGAGAAAGACAATCCTTCATCCGATTTAAAGAAGCGTTCGCCTGCTGTTTTTGCCGCTGAGCATTTCCTGCGGCAACAGAGAGTAATTCGCCTACCTTACTTTCATAGTAGAGCCGTGACGTTTCTCCTGATAGTATCTTATCTTTGATCTGCAAGAAAATCCTCCCGATTTCCGGTGTGTTATAATCGAATTCACGCCAAGAAAACAAAGTGGCATAATCCAAACCGTCGGAAGCATACCGGCTTTGCAGGAAAGGAAGAAAATAATCTTCCAGAAGGAGTACTGATATATAGCGGAGCGGAATACCTGCCCGATAGAGCACCCGCCCTTTTGAGGGACTATTCAGATAAAGATGTATCCCTTCTTGAATTTCGGCAGCACACTTTCCGTTTTGAATGAGCTGTACCTCCCCTGACTCCAAATAATACATTTTTATCATTTTATGTTCGATTTGGTATCGGCGTTCCATATCGTGATAAGGAATCCAATCGCTGACAGAAAGAAATATACCGTCAGTCGGCTGCACCTGATAAAGGCTTCCTTGTCCTGCCTTTGCCGGAGGATAGTATGTCCGGATATTTTCGTATTTTTTTTCTTTCACTTCATTAAAATGATAATCCGTCATATAAAAAGAGGCATCTCCTAAAGTATGAAATGCC
>CAJPTT010000195.1 GCA_905373565.1 uncultured Treponema sp.
AGTCTCGCAGTCTCGTCATGCCTTACTAAATTTTCACTCAAACTCTTGTACAACAAGCGCACCGAAAGAAATGTATTCCTTTTGATGCGCTTTTTTTATTTTTGCAAATAAAACCATTTGGAGGAATCTATGATTAACTCAACCAACAACAAACACAAGGCTTTTGCCGTTAAAAGAGTCGCAGCGCTCATCACAGTCGTATTACTGCTTGCCGCCGCGCTGATTTTTACCGGCTGCAAGCAGCCGGCGGGCAGTAGCAGCGGAGATAGCTCCGGCGGCTCCCCCACAGGACCGGGCGGAGGCGGCACCGGTTGCGGCGCCACAGGGCCGGGCGGAGGCGGCGCCGTAGGGCCGGGCGAAGGCGGAGATTTGCCCCCCGCACCCGGCTTTACACCGGTATCCTTCGGCACAAACGGAGCCGATTTAAAGACTTACCTTACAAACACCGCCTCGCCGACGGAGATAAACCGCATTGAAGTAACGGGTGTGCCGTCTGCGGCCCTTGCAGGTACGGCAACCGAAGCCGGTGTCTTGGGAAAAATAATTAAAGAAAGCGGTAAAATGGTTGCCCTAAAACTGCCTGCACAAAGTCCGTCACCGTCCTTAAAAAACGGATTTAAGGACTGTACCAACCTTAAGTCGGTACAGCTTGAATATGTGTATGAGGCAGGAAAATTCGACGGCGCTTTTGCAGGCTGTACGGGACTGGGAAAAGGCAGCATACTGGTACCGCTTGAACAGCTGCACGCATACCAAACTGCTGCCGCTTCTATGGGCGTTGCTTCAGCCGATCGCTTTATTCCATCTTCCATAGAGGGAGTGTGGAGATGGGTTTCCGAAAAGAACGAAGGACAGCCGCTTAAAACATTTCCGCAAGATACGGGCAGCGGCAGTCAAATGCAGCCGTATTATTGCTTTGATCACGGAAAGATGTATCATGCACTAAAAAGCTCGGGGCATCCTTCTCAATATGCTCAATACAACGGAATTTTCAAAATGCCCGGAGATTGGGGAATACCGTACATCTATATGGTGATGAGCTTTAATATTACGTTCAACGGTACTGAATTGACATGGGAACAGCCCGGTAGAGTAATATTAAAAATGGAAAAAGTAACCGATCCCACCGTCGAGCAAATTTTGGCGGCTCAGCCGCATCCCGAACAGGGCGGCGGTTCCGGCGGCGGAACGGGAGATTCGCGACGTGCTGTGCTTACTCTCAGCCCCGACAAACGTGTTATCAAAATTAGGGCATTAACTGCAAGCGGTTCCTCTCCCATTACGGTGGAAGGTTGTACCGAAACGGCGCTTAGCAACTATGGGGACACCGTACTGCATGCAACCGGTACAACCGTTATCCTTAAAGGAAACATCATCGCGCTGTTCTGTGCCGGCGACACCTTCGATAGCAATAAATTAACCGCACTCAATGTGCAGGGCTTACCTGATTTGAGAGTGCTGGACTGCAGGAACAATAATCTTACCTCACTTGACGTGCACGGCCTAACCTCCTTGAAAAACTTGGACTGTGCAGGTAATATTAAGCTTTCCGTTCTTAATATACAGGGCGCCGCTGCTTTGGAGGAACTGTCCTTCGGAGGTAAGATTACTACGCTTAATGTGCAGGGCCTTACTGCTTTGCGAATACTGCGCATATCCGGCGAACTTACTACACTTGATGTACAGGGATTACTCGCTTTGCAAAGTCTGAATTGCAGCTACAGTAAACTTACTACACTTGACGTACAGGGATTACCCGCTTTGCGAAGTCTGGTGTGCAACTACAATGAACTTACTACACTTGACGTACAGGGATTACCCGCTTTGCAAAGTCTGGAGTGCAGCCACAATAAACTTACTACACTTGACGTACAAGGATTACCCGCTTTGCAATACCTGGATTGCTCGAACAATCAGCTTAATGCCGAAGCTATGCGTACATTGTTGACCGGTTTACCGCAACGCCAAGAAAGCGATTTTGCCTGGTGTGTTCTTTACAATGACGACCCCGACGAAGGCAATCACAAGGATTTTACTTCCGCAAGCGCCGATCCGGCACTCAAACAAGCTTTTGACAAAGCGAAAATCGAAAAACACTGGAAAATGTATAAGCGTAGAGGGAATAAGAATGAGGCGATTTAACGGATCGCGCTAAAATCAGGGCAGCTGTCCAAAAACTGTTACGCAATCCGCTTTGCGGATATGACAAATCATTTCCTTACAGGAAAAGCCGATAGGCTTTCAGTTTTTGGACAGCCCCTATGTTGATTCAAATCTTTCGCTTAAAACCTCTTCACCGATTTTGACACACCGATTTTGATACGTTTGCAGAATAGCCGCCAATATGATATAGTAACAACGCATCTCAAGGCTTGCTCTGCCCCTGGGATGGTGCATTCAAGGTAACCTATTCCGCAACGGAAGTTTTTGAACAGGGTTACCGTATATTTCATTACGTATCCGGAGGTTGTATGTCAAATTTTTTATCGGTCAAAGATTTTATCGCTCAACAAAAAGATAAGATGATTGAGCTTGAACGGCTTTTGTGTTCCATTCCCGCCATGGCTCCGGAGTCGGACGGCGACGGGGAATTGAAAAAATGCGAAGCGCTGGAAGCGTATTTAAAAAAGCTCGGCTTTACTCAATTTGAACGGTTTGATGCGCCCGATACGCGGGTATCCTCCGGTATCAGACCGAACCTTGTCGTTACCATTCCGGGTAAAGACGATTCAAAACGCGTGTGGATTATGGCGCATACCGATGTGGTGCCTCCCGGCGAACTCGCAAAGTGGGAAAGCGATCCGTGGGTATTGAAGCAGGACGGCGATAAAATTATCGGGCGCGGTGTCGAGGATAACCAGCAGGGACTGACCGGAGCGGTATTTGCCGCCTATGCGTTTCTTGCATTAAAGATTCAGCCTGCATACACCGTAAAATTGTTATTTGTCGCCGATGAAGAAGTGGGCTCGAGATACGGGATTATTTATCTTTTGAATAATCATCAGCTGTTTAAGCCTCAGGATATTATCGTTGTCCCTGACGGGGGAGATCCTTCGGGCGAGACAATTGAAGTTGCGGAAAAGAACTTATTGTGGTTAAAGGTGGTGGTACATGGAGTACAGACGCACGCCTCACGCCCCGATTTAGGGAAAAATGCGCATATCGCAGCGGCGGATTTGGCGCTCCGGTTGAATGCTTTGGAAAAGGTGTTTTCAAAGCAGGATAATTTGTTCGAGCCGCCGTATTCGACCTTGCAGCCGACAAAAAAAGAAGCGAATATTCCGAACATCAACACCATTCCGGGCGACGATGTCTTTTATATGGATTGTCGTATACTTCCCTGTTACACTGTTTCCGAGGTGATGGAGAAGATTAAAGTCGAGGCGAGTGCGATAGAAGCAAAATACGGCGTACAGGTTGAGTTCATTATCGATGATTCGGCCGAATCGCCTGCAACGCCTGTCGATGCAGAGGTTGTTACGATGCTGTCAAAGGCTATCGAAAAAGTACACGGCAAAAAAACGCAAACCATCGGTATCGGCGGAGGAACCGTTGCGGCTCCGCTCCGTCAGGCAGGCTTTAACGCTGTCGTATGGAGTACGCTCGACGATATGGCGCATCAGCCGAATGAATACTGCATTATGAAAAACTTAATCGACGATACGCAGGTACTGGCGGCATTGATGTACGGAGTCGATGCGCTGTAAATGTGTGAAATGTGTGACGGAGATATGAACGCTGCAGCGGATGATGATAGCCGGGGTGATAATCGTTGGAATGATGATTGGCGAAATGAGCATGATTCCGGTACGGTTATCCGCTTGCCGGAATATGTTTCGCCGGCGTTTAAGGCCTTGATTACCTCCGCAGCACCTGCCGCCGCTGCTGCGCTGCGCCGGCAGGTGCTTTCCTCCGACGATGAAATTGTTGTGTCGGAGGAAGAGCGGGGCGACCCGCTCGGCGAAGCGCGCTATTGCGTTACCCCGTATCTGGTACACCAATATCCGAACCGCGTGCTGCTGTTGAGCACCGGACATTGCATCTCGTATTGCCGGTACTGTTTCCGGCGTGAATTTACCGCCCGCTCAAGCGGCTTTATTTCCGATGAGCAAATCGGAGCGGTAACAGCATATCTTAAAATACATCCCGAAGTACAGGAAATTCTGGTTTCGGGCGGAGACCCGGTGAGCGGTAGTTTTGAGCAGATAAAACAGCTGTTGGAAAGCCTCCGCTCCGTCCGTCCCGATTTGCTGCTCCGCCTCTGCACCCGTGCGCCGGTCTTTGCACCGGAGCTTTTTACCGAAGAGCTTATGGCGCTGCTCCGTTCCGTCCGTCCGCTCTGGGTGATTGCGCATATAAACCATCCGGCGGAACTCGGCACGGCGCAGCGGCAAGCCTTAACCCGCTGTATCGATTCGGGGATTCCGGTGCAAACCCAGACCGTATTGCTGCGCGGCGTTAATGATGAGCCCGCCATCCTTGCGGAGCTTTTCCACGCGCTGGTATGTATGGGGATAAAACCCGGGTATCTCTTTCAAACGGATTTGGCGCGGGGGACGGCGCATTTCCGTGTACCGCTTGAAAAAGCCGCACTTATATGGAAAACAGTACGTAAACGCCTTTCCGGTTTATCGTTACCGCAATTTGCAGTCGATTTACCGAACGGCGGTGGAAAATTCCCGCTTTCCGCCCTGCTGCTCTATGAAGATATTGTCTCCCCGTTAAAAGACGGCCGTTTTTCGGCACGGGGTATAGACGGAAAGAGCTATACTTATCCGAGGTAAGGGGCACTTTTGAAAATATACGGCGCATCTACGTCAAAACTATACATCCGTGTATAGTTTTGACTGTGAGTTTCGGCAGCAGCCGAAACATCACTTCTGATATAAACCAGTGGCATCCGTGCCACTGCTGAAAATCCTCAACGTATCAAAGATACGCCAAATGGTGTTTCAGAACCGACATGGACGTCGGTGGTTTTATACAGTAGCGAGATTTGGGCTATGCACAAATCTCGTCGCCGGAACGCCCAAGGATGGGCGGGGAATAAGTCAAAAACAAGTTTTGGAACAAAACTTGTCCTCTACCGATGTACATGGACGTACGCTTTTTAACAGTCTATTTCAAAAGGCTAACGGAAAGGCTTAATACCGCTTCTGAAAAATCCTCAACGTATCAAAGATACGCCAAATGGTGTTTCAGAACCGACATGGAC
>CAJPTT010000196.1 GCA_905373565.1 uncultured Treponema sp.
CTTTTCCGGCTGTACAAGCCTTACACAAGCGCCTGACATCCCCGCAAGCGTTACGGATATGGGGATGTGCTTTTACGGCTGTACAAGCCTTACGCAAGCGCCTGACATCCCCGCAAGCGTTACGAATATGAGTAGCTGCTTTTCCGGCTGTACAAGCCTTACACAAGCGCCTGACATCCCCGCAAGCGTTACGGATATGGGGATGTGCTTTTACGGCTGTACAAGCCTTACGCAAGCGCCTGACATCCCCGCAAGCGTTACGAATATGAGTAGCTGCTTTTCCGGCTGTACAAGCCTTACACAAGCGCCTGACATCCCCGCAAGCGTTACGAATATGTCGTGGTGCTTTTCCCACTGCACAAAGCTTATATCTGTTACACTAAAATGCAATTATAATAATGGTACAGATGTGGATGGCACTCACCACTTTAAAAACACCTTCATCAGGTGTAGCAGCTTAATGCAGGGTATGATAAAGGTTCCCGTAGGGCAGTTTGAAACGTATAAAGCGAATGCAGGGATTATGGGTACTACCGCCGACCGGTTTGCAAAGGATGAATAAACCGCCGAGAACGGCGGGTTGATATACGAGGAGAAAAATTCTATGTCAAATGAAAAAGAACCGGATTGCCAAAAAAAATTTTTAAAAGATCGGTTTTTTGCCGCATCGTGGGGGGCATCTTCCGGACACAACCGTGTTTGGGGCGATGCATACAGGGGGAAAGGGAACCCTATTGCGCATAAGCGCACCGATTTCCGTTTGCGGTTACAGGAGCAAGCGGAAACCTTACTTAAGCAGTACAAAGATAAAACGCCGTCGGATGAACAGCACATCGCAAACATCCAAGCGTTAAAAGATTTTTCAAAAGAGCAGGGAAATGAGCTGAACATAGGCACCGTGCAAAAGCTGTTGAATATGCTGTGCAAGTATTATTGGTGTGCAGGCTGGATACAAGAACCGCCCCATCTGCCGATAGACAGCATCATGCGAAAATTTCTTCCACGTGAAATACTGATGAATACAACGAAGTGGACGCAGCTTGACAGTATAGAAGAATACAAAGAACTGATTGCCGCATTTAAAGAAAAGAGCAAGGCGGAATGTTTTAAGTCTTTAGCGCAGTGGGAATTGATCGTGTGGAATGCATAAACAAGGGAACCGTCTAACAACTGTTACGCAATCCGTTTTCAGTTTTTAGGCGGCCGCTTGCAAGACATCCGTGTATCTATCTATCGATGGCAAGGATAGGCTTAATGCAATAATATTGCTATAGTACCGGTATGAACACTCTACGCAAACTACCGCTCGGTATCCAAAGTTTTGAAAAACTCCGCCGGGACAGATATGTTTATATAGATAAAACAGCATTTCTCTGGCAGCTTGTGCAAGGTTCCAATCCGTATTTCTTAAGCCGTCCGCGCAGGTTCGGCAAGAGCTTGTTTCTTTCGACACTCGCTGCATATTTCCGCGGGCAAAAAGAGCTGTTCAAAGACTTATATATTGAACAAGCGGAAGAAGAACAGGCTGCACAAGAGAAGCGAACCGCATGGCTGGAATATCCGGTACTGTATTTGGATTTTAATACAAAAAATTACAGCAATGAGCAGGCACTGACAGCTATCTTGAATGCTCATCTCCGTGATTGGGAGGAAACATTTGCCTTGGAGCAGCGGGATGAAGCGCCTGACATCCGGTTCAAAGACCTCATTCAACGTATCTACCAGCAAACGGGTAAGCAGGTCGTTATCCTTGTAGACGAATACGATAAGCCGCTTCTACAGACGATGGGAGTAAATGAAGCGCTCAATGAAAAGTATCGAAACGAACTCAAAGCATTTTACTCTGTCATAAAAACCTGCGATCAATATATTCGCTTTGCGTTTTTAACCGGGGTAACTAAGTTTAGCAAAATCAGTATTTTTAGTGATTTGAATAATCTCAAAGATATTAGTCTGCATGAATCATACGCCGGTATGTGCGGCATCAGTCAAAAAGAGCTTGAAACAAATTTTCAGCCGGAGATACAAGCATTAGCGCAAAAGCAAGGATTAGATTATTCTGAGACTCTTGCAACCTTAAAACGGTGGTATGACGGGTATCTCTTTCATCCAGCCGGGGAAGGGATGTATAATCCCTACAGTCTTCTTAATGTCTTGGATGATAAAGAGATCAAAAGCTACTGGTTCGGCACGGGAACGCCGACTTTTTTGGTCAACTTCTTAAAAGAAGCACACTATTATATTCCCGACCTTGATGGCAATGTTGAGTTGGACGAAGATGGTCTACAAACCTATCGCGCGGTGGCTCAAGATGCCTTACCGATTCTGTTTCAAGCGGGGTATTTAACGATCAAGGAATATATCAGCGATCTGCGGCTGTATCGGCTGGGCTTTCCGAATAATGAAGTGAGATACGGCTTTTTACATAATCTTTTACCGGCATACTCTGACGTACCGTTCGGACAAACGGGGGTATGGATAGGACGGTTTATACAAGACATTCGCGAGGGGAAGGTAGACGAGTTTATGGAGCGGCTCAAGTCGATTATTTCCGGTATTGCATACGACAACTTCACCGAACAAAACTTGAAACTGAGGGAGCAGAATTACCAAACGGCAGTGTATCTCGTCTTTGCGCTGATGGGACAGTTTGTGCAAACGGAAGTACACTGTGCAACAGGGCGCGCAGATTGTGTACTCAAAACCGCTGATACTGTTTATATCTTTGAGTTTAAGCTCTCCGGCAACGGTAGTGCGGAAGAAGCTCTCAACCAGATAAAAACGCAAGAGTATGCGGCACCGTACAAAGGAAGCGGGCAGAAGATAGTGCTCATTGGTGCGGGATTTGATGAAGAAAAACGAACGATAAGAGACTGGAAGACGGAAGCGCTTGAAAAATAAACTTGAGGCTTTGCAGCTTGGGCGGTTCCCCCTCATTCCGGAAGCGCAAGGATAGGCTTACTGCAATAATCTTGCTATACTGCGGGTATGAATGCACCACGCAAACTACCGATCGGCATCCAAAGTTTTAAAGATTTGAGGGAAAAAAAATTTCTCTATGTTGATAAAACGGCGTATCTTTCGCGATTAGTCAATAATAGTAAGGTGTATTTCTTAAGCCGTCCGCGCAGATTTGGCAAGAGCTTGTTTCTTTCAACCCTCGCTGCCTATTTTCTCGGTCAAAAAGAGCTGTTCAAGGATTTGTATATTGAACAAGCGGAAGAAGAACAGGCTGTACAAGAACAGCGATCGGCATGGCTGGAATACCCTGTGCTCTATTTGGATTTTAATACCGGGCAATATGAACTGAGCGGCGCTTTAGATGAAACGCTTAGCTATTTTTTAGATACCGAAGAGCCGAGATACAATCTGCAAAAGAGCGGTCTATCCCATGCTAAGCGGTTTACATCCCTGATAAAGGCTGCCTATCAGCAAACGGGTAAGCAAGTGGTCATCCTTGTAGACGAATATGATAAACCCCTCCTGCAAACAATGGGTGTGAACGAAGAACTGAACGAACACTACCGTAATACACTCAAAGCATTTTACTCTGTTATAAAAACCTGTGATCAATATATTCGCTTTGCGTTTTTAACCGGGGTTACTAAATTCAGCAAGATTAGTATTTTTAGCGATTTAAATAACCTCCGTGACATATCGATGGAAAAACAGTATGCCGGTATCTGCGGTCTCTCACAAACAGAGCTTGAAGAAACCTTCCAACAGGACATACAGGTGCTTGCCGATGAACAAGACCTCACGTATCAAGAGGCTTTGGCGGCTTTAAAGCAGTGGTATGACGGCTATTTGTTCCATCCTGCCGGGGAAGGGATGTACAACCCCTTTAGTGTGTTGAGCGCCTTAGCCAAAAAAGAGATTAGCAGCTACTGGTTCGGCACGGGAACACCGACTTTTTTAGTCAACTTCTTAAAAGAAGCACACTATTATATCCCCGACCTCGATGGCAATGTTGAGCTGAATCAAACAGGATTGGAAACCTACCGGGCGGTGGCACAGGATGCATTGTCGATTCTGTTTCAAGCAGGCTACCTTACCATCAAGAAGTATATAAAAGATCTGCGGCTGTATCAGCTGGGTTTTCCGAATGATGAAGTTCGGTACGGCTTTTTGGAAAATCTCTTGCCTGCGTATTCCGGTTTAACATTGAGTCAAAGCGGGGTATGGATCGGACGGTTTGTACAAGACATCCGCAAGGGGAATGTGGACGAGTTTATGGAGCGGCTCAAGTCGATTATTTCCGGTATTGCATACGACAACTTCACCGAACAAAACTTGAAACTGAGGGAGCAGAATTACCAAACGGCAGTGTATCTCGTCTTTGCGCTGATGGGACAGTTTGTGCAAACGGAAGTACACTGTGCAACAGGGCGCGCAGATTGTGTACTCAAAACCGCTGATACTGTTTATATCTTTGAGTTTAAGCTCTCCGGCAACGGTAGTGCGGAAGAAGCTCTCAACCAGATAAAAACGCAAGAGTATGCGGCACCGTACAAAGGAAGCGGGCAGAAGATAGTGCTCATTGGTGCGGGATTTGATGAAGAAAAACGAACGATAAGAGACTGGAAGGTAGAGAAGTTTTAGTTCAACATAAATCCCGCACCAATCCGCCACGGACGGCGGTACTGAAACGAATTAGTGTGAAAGTCACCACTGTTTAGCTTTTATTTTCAGAACTATGCTTTGGAACCAAGGTGGGTTCTTAGGGTGAAACCCTAAGTCGCCGTTTTTCTTTAGATGGGGTTATAGGGGAAGACTTTTCTTTTTATCGAAAAAAAAGAAAAGTCTTCCCCTAACGCTTGACTTTCTTTCTGAAATGTGAAATACTCGTTCAGTCTTGCTAAGACATTTACGCAATGGGCCATTAGCTCAGCTGGTAGAGCAACAGACTCTTAATCTGTGGGTCGCAGGTTCGAAGCCTGCATGGCTCAGATGAATAGGGGTTAAGTAACCTAAAGATTAGGACTTGACATTCCTAGAAATCATCGGTATACTGTTTCGACTCACTTTGTGAGCGAGAGTGGTGGAATTGGCAGACACGCCAGACTTAGGATCTGGTGCCTCGGCATGAGGGTTCAAGTCCCTCCTCTCGCAGGATTCCACAGCAGTACATACCGAGCGATATATTTTGCGGGAATAGCTCAGTGGTAGAGCGCCACCTTGCCAAGGTGGATGTCGCGGGT
>CAJPTT010000197.1 GCA_905373565.1 uncultured Treponema sp.
GCAGTTTTTTTTAGGCTGGTCGGATGCTTTTTTCGATCAATACCCTCAAGATTCAGCGGCGCCTTCGCTCATCTTATTTGATCTCGGCATTTCTCTTTTCCATTATATGGAATCGAAACGCGGTTTTTCATTCAGCGGCAACGAACCGCTCGATATGCGTATCAATCCGAATGAATCGCTGACAGCCGCCGATATTGTCAACACCTATAGCGAAAAAAAACTCGCGGATTTATTATACCTCTATGCGGAAGAACGGTTTTCGCGGCTGATTGCCCGCGCTATTGTTGCGGAACGGGAAAAACATCCCTTTACGGAAGCGCGGCAGTTAAGCGAAACCGTATTTCATGCGGTTCCCGTCCGCTCCAGGCACGGTGCAATACATCCGGCAACTAAAACCTTTCAAGCCTTACGGATTGCGGTCAACAGCGAACTTGAACGCTTGCCGCACCTATTGGAAAAAGCCTTTGCATGCCTTGCGGCAGAGGGCAAAATGGGCGTTATTTCCTTCCATTCGCTGGAAGACCGCATCGTTAAACTTTTTTTTAGAGACCTTGCAAAAAGCTGTATTTGCCCGCCTGAAATGCCGATATGTACATGTGGAGGCGTGCCACGTGCAGCTTTGCTTACTAAAAAACCGGTCGGCCCCTCCGCCGAAGAGACTGCCGGTAATGCGCCGTCCCGCAGCGCCCGACTCCGCGTTATAAAAAAGCTCTCTTTGAGGAGATCATAACCGAATGAAACAGCTTTTAGCTTTGATTCTTACCGTGAGTATTCCATGCCTGTTTTTCTTCACCGTTAAACAGTCGCAAGTCTATAATATACTTGAACGCGAAGTAAACGCATATAACGATGAGCAGAATCGTCTGATTGCGGAAAACAAACGGAAGATTTCGGCTATTTCCATCCTCTCCAAACCGCAGCGGATCGAAAAGATCGCTGTCGAAGAATTGGGTATGCATAAAGCAGACTCCTCTCAAATTATCCGCATCTCCTTAGATAAGGAAAAGAAGGGATAACGCCATGTTGTTGGGTTGGGAGGCTCTCTGCACGGCAGTTGCAGGAACATTTATTTGCAATTATTCTCCTTATCAGGGCTTCGATTCCGTTACGACGGACAGTAGAACCGCAAAGCCTCACACGCTCTTTATTCCGCTGCGGGGTACGCAGCAGGACGGGCACCGCTATATCGAACAAGCCTTGCAGCACGGAGCTTCTTGCGTATTTGCCGACGCGGGGCACCTCAATATTCCGGAAAACACCCGACATATCCTCACACTCTGTCAAAAACATCAGGCAGCCTGCATCCGCGTTGAACATACGTTGAAAGCACTGCAAGACGCCGCTGCTGCCTATCTGGAACAATTCCCGCAGCTTCTTAAAATCGGCATAACCGGTTCAAACGGTAAAACAACGACAAAAGAACTGCTTGCATCCATCTTTGCTCAAAGATACCGCACGGTAAAAAACGAGGGGAACCTCAATTCCGAAACGGGACTGCCGCTCTCGGTTTTTACCGTAACGAAAGAACATGAAGTAAGCATTTTTGAGCTCGGTATGAACCGGAAGGGAGAAATTGCGGAGCTTGCCGCAGTCCTGAAGCCGAACATTGCCGTTATCACCAATATCGGCACTGCGCATATTGGAATACTCGGTTCTAAAGACGCTATCGCACACGAGAAAAAAGAAATTTTTTCCCGATTTGATGAAAACTCAGTCGGCTTCGTCCCCGATAAGGACGAATATACGGCTTTCTTACAAGAAGTACCGCACGGAAAAATCTTTACCTATAGTGCGGATCCCGACTCTTATACCCTCGAAGGACTTTCCGGCACGAAGATACGGTATAAGGGAGAAACCATCCGCTTACCGCTTCCGGGAATCCACAACGTACACAATGCCTTTGCCGCGATTGCCGTTGCGGAATACTGCAATATTCCGCTGCAGTCAATAAAGGCGGGCATCGAACAGATGCAGGCGCTATTCGGAAGGTCGCAAATTATTCACGGGCCGGTAACGTATCTACTCGACTGTTATAACGCCAATCCCGATTCCATGAATGCGGGACTTGCACTGTGTGCGAATATTGCAGTAAACGGCAAAAAGGTTTATGTACTCGCCTCGATGAAGGAGCTGGGTTCGGAATCGATAGAAGCACACCAAGCCGTATGCGCAACAGCATTTGCCTCCGATGCCGACACGTTATTTTTTTTCGGCGAAGAGATGTGCGAAGCAGCTGCCGAACAAAGCAAGCATTCCTCAAAAACGTTTTTCTGCTTTAAGGAAGACGAAGCGGATAAACTCCGCGACACATTGGACGGTTTATTAAACCGAAACGATTTTGTATTCCTGAAAGGCTCCCGCAGCCTTGAGCTGGAGCAGTTTGAACCTATTTTGCAAAAGGAGCGGACATGATGCAGCATACTATTTCCGTTGAAAAGAATGTCAACCGTGACCGCTACAGCTTTACGTTTATTCTGCTTGTCCTCATCATGGTCGGTATCGGAATCGCAGTGCTTTATTCGGGTTCCTTACATTATGCCGAACGTTTTTTTGACGATTCTTCCTATTTCGTTATCCGTCAATTCCGCAATCTGCTTGCAGGAAGCGTCGGCCTCATTTTTTTTTCGTTTTTCAGTTTTGATCGCTTACGAAAGATGCTTCCCTATCTGCTGATAGCCGGTATTATCTTTCTTTTACTCCCATTTATTCCGGGCATCGCCTTTCCTCGCAACAATGCAAACCGCTGGATTTCCATCGGAGGTTTCAGTTTACAGCCATCGGAGTTTATTAAACTCTTGCTTATTATCTTTCTTGCAAACTTTTTCGATAAAAAAGCGGATCAATTGGATGCGCCGCTGATTGCCATATTACCGCCTTTTTTTGTAACGGCGATTTTCGTATTGCTGATATATCTTGAAAACGATTTTTCAAGTTCGATTTTCTTAATGTTCATCTTTATGATCATGTTTTTTGTTGCAGGCGGGCCGCTGTTGTGGTTCCTCAAAGGATTGATTGTTACCGTTCCTTGCGCAGTGCTGATGGTGGTTACTTCAACCTACCGGATGAAGCGCGTACTCTCTTTTATTGCCCCCGATAGAGATCCGCTCGATACGGGCTATCAAATCAATGCAGCTCTTGAAGCGCTTGCAAACAGCGGCCTTTACGGCACGGGAATTGGAAACGGGGTGCACAAAATTTCGAGCGTTCCCGAAATATATTCCGACTTTATCTTTGTCGCATGGGCGGAAGAAATGGGATTTTTAGGTGTCTGCGGCTATCTTGTATTATTACTTGCATTTACTGCGGTAGCCTATCTTATTGCGTTTTCCTGTAAGGACAGATTCGGTTGCTACATTGCGTTCGGCGCCGCATCCTCAATCATCCTTCAATCTTTTTTAAACTTAGGGGTCGTTGTCCGGCTGTTGCCTGCAACCGGTATTCCTCTCCCTTTTTTCTCATTCGGCGGATCTTCGCTTATTACAACGCTCTGCTTATGTGGACTGATTATTAATGTTTCAAGTTATTCAAAAAGGAGTGTCTCTTATGTCTGATATTATCAGGTTACAAAACCGCGCCTATACCGAATCGCTTCAATCTCCTCAGACCGTTAAAAAAACAAAAGGAAAGCAACTCCTTAAAATCATTATTTTAGCGATGCTGGTATTTTTAGCAGGCGACTCCGTGTATTATCTTTTTATCGTACCCTTTAATGCAACGGCAAAGATACAACTTTCCGGCATCGACACTATTCTCGAGGCGGATATAAAACAAGCGGCCGGTTTAACCGGAACGGAAAAATGGGGCAAACTCAATACAAATGTTCTGCTGCACCGCATTACAAGCTATCCGCTTGTCGCAGAAGCTCGGGTTGTCAAAAAATATCCGGACAAGGTGTTGATCGAAATAACCGAACGGAAACCCGTCGGCATACTGCTTGCAACTGTAGGAGGCCGCACTATTCCGATGGAAATAGATAAAACGGGAACGGTATTTAAAATCGCCTCGAAAAAAGACCGACAAACGCTGCCGATCATCAGCGGCCTTTCTTTTCAGAATATACGGGCGGGAATGAAGGTACATAAACAGCTCGTACCGTTGTTTAAGCAGCTGGAGCTTTTGCAAAAGAAAAATCCGGCGTTACTCAGCGAAATTTCCGAAATGAAAATCGAACAGAAAAAATACGGTGGTTTTGATCTCATCCTCTATCCGGTACGAACGCAAGTTAAAGTACGTACAGACGGTACATTGAATGAGGATCGATTGCGGTATATGATATTGACATTGGATGTTATACGGGATCTTGATCTGAGTTCAAAGATTGAGGAGTTGGATGTACGGGCAGGAACCGCTTCCTACCGTTTAAGAGGTGAAGCCGATGAGTGATATCATAGTCGGATTGGATATAGGCACCAGCGCAATCAGAGCTGTTGTCGCTGAAAAACTGGAAACAGGCGTTCTGCAAATTATCGGCGTGGGCACCGGCATTTCTGAAGGCTTACGGAAAGGAACCGTCGTTAATATCGAAAAGACCGTACAGGGAATCCATGAAGCGGTGGAATCCGCAGAGATGATGTCCGGAGTGGAGATTACCCACTGCATTACGGGAATCGGCGGCACCCACATTGAAGGGATTAATTCCCGCGGTATTGTCGCCGTTACCGATAAAGGTAAAGGAAACCGCGAAATAGACCAGCAGGACATCGACCGCGTTATAGAAGCTGCACGAGCAGTCGTTATCCCGATGGATAGGCGCGTCATGCATGTTATCCCTCAATCGTATATCGTTGACGACCAACGCGGTATTGTGGATCCGCATAATGTCATCGGTGTCCGCATAGAAGCGGAAGTACATATTATTACCGGATCGGTTACCTGCATCAAAAATATCGTCGATTGCGTGAAACGCGCTAATTTACAGGTTGATGCGCCGATGTATCACGGGTTAGCAGCCGTAGAATCCGTTATGACGCAGGAAGAACAGGATCTCGGTTCGGTGCTCATCGATATCGGAGGAGGCACAACCGATATTGTGGTGATGTCCGGCGGAGCGCCGATACTTACGACCGTGCTGCCCGTAGGCGGAGGTCATGCGACAAACGATTTGGCAATTGTAAAAGGGCTTTCAACTGAAACCGCCGAGAAGGTCAAGATAACCGACGGATGCTGTTGGCAGCCTCTTATGGAAGATAATAAATC
>CAJPTT010000198.1 GCA_905373565.1 uncultured Treponema sp.
TTGCTGAGTTGCTGAGTTGCTGAGTTGCTGAGTTGCTGAGTTGCTGAGTAAGTGTTGCCACTTATTTTATGCGTGTCAAGTACCTTTTGCATCTTTTTTTGCACGTTGTGAGAAGATAATTGATACTGTGGTAATCCGGTTCTGAAACTCAGCACAGAAATAGTATAGGGGCAAAAAGGGAAAAGTGCAAGTCCGCGTATTGCCTTTTCAGGAAACTTTTAGACGGTAAACGTATACAGTTCTTTTTCTTCGCGATCTATGCGCAGCAAAAGTGCATCCCGTACCTGTTTAAAAGTTTTTTTAAATCCGTCGGTATCTGCAAGTATTTTTGACGGCGTATTAAAATTTTTATGAAAGGCGAGATACGAATCCGCTATTTTCGTCATTTCATTCATATATGATCGGGTAATCGATCGAATTTTCTCATCGCTGCTCTCCAATAATTTCGGATAAACAAAATGATCCTCGGAGGCAAGGTGCATATTCAATACGCCGGTTGTTTTATTGATAAGCTCTGCAATTGAGGGAGCATTTGCCTTGTCTATAGTACCGTTTACAAGATCGGTAAGCCGACGAAGGTAATCCTGTATAACCCGATGCTTTGTTACGTATAAGTCCATATCCATATCATGTCTCCTAACCGTTTATATTTGCAAATATCACCAATGGTTTCCAAAACTACTTACCTGCTAATGGAATAACAGCCGCCTTCTTCTGCAACAAAACCTTCGCGGATGAGTCCTTCAAGTGCTTTATCGAAGAGGAATTTTTCCGTCTGGGTATTGCCGTATAGCTCTGCATATCCTTGGCTGTTGTGCGCCGTCAGTGTTCTGATTACTGCGCCGCGCGCTTGCCGTACCGACCCTTCAAACTTGGACTGTTTGGTATAATGCCTGCTTTTTCTATTCGGATTGACGGTTTTCTTTTTTAATTCCGCGCCGTAGTCCATCAGTGCATAGTACCAAAGCCGCGGATTTTCTGTATACAGCGAGGTCTCGATATGCGGGAATATTTCTTTATCGCTGATATCTGCCCTATCCTTAAAAAAGAAAAAGATAAATACCGCGCGGATATTTGTTTCGATAAATGCGTTGGGTTTATTGTAGGCAAATGTCGAAATCGCGGCAGCCGTGTAGGGGCCGATACCCGAAAGCGTTTGAAGTGTTTCAGGAGCATCGGGAACAACTCCGCCGTATTCGCTTACAATAGTTTGAGCGCACTGATGTAAAAAACGCGCGCGGCGGTTGTATCCGAGACCTACCCACTGTTCAAGCACCTGCACGAGAGAGGTTGCCGCAAGGTCTTGCACCGTGGGGAACACTTCCAACCAGCGGTTATATTTTTCCACCACCCGCTCGGTCTGCGTTTGCTGCAGCATAAATTCGGACACGAGGATGGAATACGGATCGTTCGTTGTGCGCCACGGAAAAGACCGGCCGTGTGCAGCATAGTAATCTAAAATCGCTTTTTGAAAATCGGTGTAATCGGGATGAGGTGATGCTTCAAGAATACTCATTTGTTTACTATTGATAAGCTGTTCGCTCTTCGAGGCTTGGTGTTCCGGACATTTGTTATACATCTGCTTTCCGAACAATGAGCGAACGCCGCAAAAGCTCGTCTATGATAAGTTCTATGATGAGATCCGGAGTATAACGCTCCGTATCGATCAGCATATCGGCAAAGGCATAATCGGTATTGTCGATATTATACAGCTCTTTATACCGGCGGGTGTCGTCGCTGTCCCGCATCGCGGTAAATTCTTTGATATGCTCAAGGCTCCCCCCCTCCCGTTGAAAGATACGTCCGGCGCGTACTTCTGCGGAGGCATAGAGATACACTTTTAAATCCGCCTCTTTCAGCATCCAAATTGCAAGCCGGGAGCCGAGTACGCAGGAGGATTTCAGCGCCTGTTCAACTTGGCGTTTATCAATAATTCGGTCAAAGCTGAAATCGGTCTTCGCCTGTTCAATAACTTTCTTTAACGGCATATCCAATTCTTTTGCAAGACTTCTAAAGGTATAATTGATGCACGGAATACCCAATGTGTCGGCCAGCAAGGTAGAAACCGTCGTGTTGCCGCAGCCGGAAGCGCCTGAGATTGCAATGCGCAGCTCTTTTTTTGCAGGAATAGCGTAGTCGTTTTTCATCAGTGTATCCCTCATTCGATATTATGAGCCTGCTCGCGGATATTTTCCAGAGCATCCTTAGCGGAGATTACCGCTTGTCCGATTTCCGTCAGCTGATTTTTGGAGCCGATAGTATTAATCTCCCGATTGATTTCCTGACATAAAAAATCAATTCTCCGGCCGGGAGTTTCGTTTTCTGTGATTTCTTTTTCTAAAGCCGCGATATGCGCTTTTGCCCGTATGATTTCTTCATTGATTGTATACTTAACGAGCAATACTGCAGTCTCCTGCATAACACGCTGCGGATCCGGTTCACGCTCCATAAGGTCGGAAAATTTCTTTTTCAGCATTGCAGAAAAAAGCTCTTCCATTCTCGCAGCATTCTGTTCAATCTCCGCAACCGAGTTGGAAAGAACCGTGAGCATTTTCCGTATATCTGCGGACAATGCCTTACCTTCTTCAATCCTGCACATATTGAATTTTTCAGTCAGCTCATCGAGAAGGGGAACAAGAGCTTTTTGCCACAGCTCTTCATCGAAATCCTTATCGATCTGCAGCACTCCTTCTTGCCGTAAAATCAGGTCGAGTGTGATTTGATGTTCCATTCCGAGCGCGTGAGCGATATCGGCGATGGATTTATAGTAGGATTGTGCGAGAGGTATATTGGGCAGAATAGGCTGCTCGTTATGCAATTTCTTTAAACGCAGATAAAAATCGACTTTGCCTCGTATAATCCGCTTGGAAAAATATTTGCGTAAAAACGGTTCGAGCTGAGCCATCGTAGAGGGAATATTGATGTTGATATCCAAAAACCGAGAGTTATAACTTTTAAGCTCGCAGGAAACGTCGGCTCCGTTCACAATGCCGCCAAGATAGGCATAGCTCGTCATGCTTTTCATACGTGTGCCTTTTCGAGTAAGTCGTTATAAACGGCGCGGCCGAGTTTCCAATTATCGCCTGCACCGACGGTGATGAATAAATCGTTTGGACGCAACGTATGTTCTACAAAATCCTTTGCGTCCATAATCTCTTCAAAATAATGAACCCGTTTGCGCCGTTTTTTCATTTGGTCGAACAAAGTTTTACCGGTTATCGATCCGCTGTATTTTTCCCGTGCGGAAGCATAAATCTTATGCAGGATCACCGTATCGGCGTAGGAAAAAGCCTCTGCAAATTCGGGGAGCAACGCTGCGGTACGCGAATAGGTATGCGACATAAAATCTGCGATAATACGCCGTTTGGGATAAAACTCGTGAATACCTTTAAGCGTTTTATAAATTGCGGTGGGATGATGTCCGTAATCATCCATAAATAGAATACCGTTGACTTCGCCCAAAATTTCACTGCGCCGCTTTGCTCCTTTAAACGAGGCGAGGCTATTTCTGATTGCAGTGAGGTCGGCAGCAGTAACTTCTTTCCGCTCCTGTTTGATAAGCCCGATTACCAGCGCGATAGCGGCGGCGGCATTGAGGACGCTGTGTTCTCCCGGAATACCGATACGGAATTCTCCGTCAAAGCCGCGGAGGGAAAAAACGGACTGTCCGTTTTGGATGCCGAGTGTTTTAATCCCGTAATCGCCGTGTGCCGTTTTGCCGTAAGGCGTTAAGACAAGATCGGGACGGGAAGAAAATGTGAGCTTCGCGGCCTCCCGTGCTCCTGCATCGTCTGAGCAATAAATCAATTCGTTGAACTGAGGCAGGCGGTCGATGTATTGCAAAAAGGCGGTCAATATGTCTTCGTATTGCGGATAGTAATCCTGATGGTCGCTTTCGATACTGGTAAGTACGATTTTTTGCGGATGGAAAAATAAAAAATTACGTTTATATTCGCAGGTTTCGGCGACAAAATATTTTGAACCGTTGATAACCGTGCACCCGCCGCCGAAGTTGGACACGGCGCTGCCTGCCAATACGGAGGCGCTTAAATGTAAGTCTTTTAAAAGAGTACCTGCGATACCGGTAGTCGTTGTTTTGCCGTGTACGCCTGCAATACCCGCCGAATAGCTGTGCTCGGAAAAAGCGCCGAGCGCTTCGGGATAGCTCATGCGCGGGAGATTTTGCTCCGCAGCGGCATGCAGCTCCTGATTTTTATCGGGCGTATACGCTGTTGAATATATGATAAGCTTAGTAGAAGCGGGAATGTTTGACGGATTAAAAGGACTGCTTACCGGTATGTTCAGCTTGCGTAAAAGGGCGTCGGTATAAAATTCATCGCTGACATCGCTGCCGGTCAGTTTTGCGCCTCGCGAAACGAGCAGCTCCGCTAAAGCCGCCATACCGGTTCCTTTAATACCGATCATGTGTATATGATAGCCGGAGAGGTTTTCAGGTAAACGCGTTACAATCATAGGTGGATATAATAATGAAAAATCTCATTTTAAACAAGAAGAAATTCAGGGCTTGACACCCGATACCGTCTTGTGTAGTATAAAACAGCCTTTGGGACTATAGCTCAGCTGGATAGAGCGTCAGATTCCGGATCTGAAGGCCGGCGGTTCGAATCCGCCTAGTCTCATTCTTTTTATAATATTAAACTTCTTGTTGTTTCCCGTATTTCATGCCTGCCTCGTTAGGTCTATTTTAACCGGTCTGTTGGCCATTATATTTTTTTGAAGGAAATAAAATGATAGTTGGACAAAGAAATAGTGATCTGACGGAAGGAATTATCTGGAAAACACTGATTATATTTACCGTACCGATTTTGGTGGGGAATTTTTTTCAGCATTTATATACAACAGCCGATGCGGTGATTATCGGACGTTTTACCGGTAAAGAAGGTCTTGCAGCAATCGATTCCGTTTTCAGCTTGTTAAAATTACCGGTTAATCTGTTCAGCGGATTATCGGCAGGCTCCTCAATTTTAATTTCACAGCTCTATGGAGCAAAAAAATACGGCGAGCTGTCAAAAACAATACACACGGCGCTGATGCTCACGCTCATTACCGGAATGCTTTTATCGGTTACCGGAGTGTTATTATCTCCCGCGCTGCTGGTAATGATGGACGTTCCCGCCGATATTTTTGATGCAACATTGCTCTATGTCCGGATATACTTCGGCGGTATGCTGATC
>CAJPTT010000199.1 GCA_905373565.1 uncultured Treponema sp.
ACGCACTTACGCACTTACGCACTTACGCACTTACGCACTTACGCACTTACGCACTTACGCACTGCTCTGCCTCGTTTTATGTGCCCCTCTTTATGCGCAGGAAATACCGCTCTGGGTTTTAAGCAAAGACGTATACTTTCCTTCTGACATCTATCTCAGCGCGCTCGGCGTAGGAGATACCAACCAAGCATCGCGCGAAGATGCAATCTCACAACTCACCCTCTATTTTGATTCAACAATAACCGTAAACAACACAACAAATGCTTCCATAAAAGAAACGCGCGATTCCGTAGACAAAACGCGGAGGCTTTCATCCGAAATTTCCGTTTTTTCGGAAGCTGAATTACCGCCTCTTTCATTCACGGAATCGTTCTTCCATAAACAAAGCGGAAAATGGTATACGTGCGCCTATATCGATAAAAAAGAAGCTGCAAATATATATGCGACGGAAGTACAAACCGGCATTAAAAACGTTGAACTTACACTACAAAACCTGCAAACCTCATCTTATTTTACAAAATTTGTCGATTTATCAAAAACGCTCAAAAAATTGAATACTTTACAAAAGACAGCTAAAAAATTAACCGTTTTGGACTTTGCAAAGGGTAAAAACATACACTCAGCAATTCTTGCTCTTAAACATGAATGTGAGGAGCAAAGGCAAACAGTAAAAGACCGGATGAAATTTTCCATTCACATTGAACATGATTTTGATGATGCCGTTGCAATCGCTTTACAGGAAATCCTTGAAAGCGAAGGTTTTATATACGACCCTGACGGAGAACTCTGCGTGCAAGGCGATGTTAAAACCGCCATAACGGAGAACGATGTCGGCGTTTTTGTAACACCCCGTCTGTCGCTTAATATTATCGACGCAAAAAACGGTAGAAAATCGCTCGCTTCTTATGCAAAAGCGTATAAAAAATGGGGCCATATCAATGTAGAAGGCGCTCAAAAAAAAGCCTTTTTTGAAGTTGAAAAAGATCTGCGTTTGCATTTTTTAGAAATTTTTCGGTGATAAAAGGAGGGAAAAAATGGAGATAAACATTTTTTTAAACGGCTATGATTAGCGGTTCTCTTTTTATGATCGACACATTAAAACAACTTACATTTTATATTTGCTACGAGGAGGCAAAAAATGAAAAAATTGATACATGCCGTGGCTTATTTACTTGTTATTTTGAGCGTTATTCCAGCTATTCTAGGTTGTAAAACAACAGGAGCGGCTATTAAAAATGAGGGAGACGACTATAAGGTCGTTGATTGGAACGGTAAGGATGTCGGGGCTCCTATACCTAAATGGGCGGAATTGATTTCTGACAAAGCGAAAGTCGCAGCTTTACCTGAATTCAAAGATAAGCATGTTGTAATACAATCAGAGAGTGGGAAAGATCTTGACGGATTAAAAGTTTGGGCAGAAACAGGAGTTTCTTCACAAATTGCATTACAAGTTAAAAGAGGCATAGATACTGCGCTAGGAAATGCGTTACAAGGGGCAAAAGATGATCCTGAAAAGGAGAAAGCGGTAAAAAAAAGCACCGCAGTTTTTGCACAACTAGCAATCAGTGGATTTCAAGAATATGTTACTTTTTGGACTAAAATAAGGTTTGCATCAGGTGATCTTGAATACCGGTATTATGTTATCTATGTCATCGATAAAAGTATATTTAATGATCAAATAGATACGATATTAGGCAAGGTCGATGCAAAAGATGCAAAAGAAAAAGAAAACCTTAAAACAATCGGCGATAGGCTCAAAGGCGCTGCTGATGCATTTTTTAAATAACGGTAAGGTTTCGCCATACGGAAAATCATACTCAGAAGGATACTATTATGAAAAAATTAATTATTTTTATCGGTCTGCTTTTGTGTGCCGGTTTTGCCTTTGCCGCAGATGTGCAGACCGCGTTAAAAGAAACGGCGGAACAGTTTTCCGCTTCGCTTAAAGAGAAAAGCGTTGTTGCGATTATCGGTATTTATTCCGAAAGTCCTGCATTAACCGATTTTATGCTTGACGAATTGACCTTGCAATTTGTTAAGCTTAAAAAACTCACCATTGCCGACCGTGCAAACTTGGAAGCGATAAAAAAAGAGATGAGTTTTCAGCTTTCGGGAGAAGTCGGCGATGAATCCATTCAACAGTTAGGCGCCAAGATCGGCGCGGAAACGGTTATACAAGGTACACTAAAACAACTGGGCAAAAGCGCTCAGTATACGCTAACCATACGCGCATTAGACGTTACAACAGCTGCCGTTACGGATATGTACCGTGCAAATGTGGAACCGAATAAAGTGGAAAAAGCAATGCTGGAAGCAGCTGTAAATGCTAATAAACCTACGGGACAGTATAATGCAACAAGTATCGGGTTCCAAAACCTTTTATTCGGGCTCGGTTCGTATAAGACCGGACACTATGGCGACGGCGCGGTATTGACTGTCGGACATATTGTCGGTTGGGGCTGCTTATTTGCAGGTGTAGGCGTATATGTAGAAGCTATAACAAGACAACCTAATATTGAAACTAAACAAGTGCAGAGCAAACAAGATATTCCTTTTGGGGTTGGGGTTGAGCTTGGGATTACTGGACCAACTTACATTACGCGTACGGAAAGGGTATATACTATTGACGGACAACCGATGGGCCAATGGGTTCGTAAAAGGTCAACAATCGGTATCGCACTTATGGCAGTAGGAGGTGCAGTGGAGCTCGGGTCCATTATTTACGGCTTTATAGCGCCGGTTGTGCGAAAAAACCGTTCAAATGCGAACGCAGTCGCTGCCAACGACACCGGCTTTAAGTTTAATCTTGCCTATACTTCGTCGGGGGACATAGCGCCGCAGCTTTCGTATAAAATCAGGTATTAGACCTGTTCGATAACTGTGTTGCCGAATAGGTTGATGAGTTCACGCATTGCACAGATAGCACGATGCGTGAACATCACATCAGACGCTTTTTTGAATTTTTCTATTTACGCGTCTGATGCGGTTGTGCTAAGAAGCTATTTAAAGTCTTCTAAGAAGGAGAGAAAAGAAGTTTTCAATTAATTTTTCAAGCATCCTATCGGCACGATAAAAATGCCATCCTCTCGTCTATATGCAAATTCGCCTATTCCAATAACTATCATCAAAAAAGAAGGGGCAAGCATCTTTGACGTATCGATTTTATTTGATAACGATTGTAAGTTTTTTACTCCTTCCTCAATAAGTTTTTGCCCGCCCAGTTTAATTTCAGCCAAACCATATCTTCCATTTTTAAGATGAATGACCGTATCACATTCCAAACCTGATTTATCTCTATAATGTAAAACAGTACCGCCAATACTTTCTGCATATACGCGCAAATCTCTTACACACAGTGTTTCAAATAACAGCCCCATTGTGTTTAAATCATTTGTTAAATCTTTCGGTCCGATTCCAAGAGCAGCCACCGCTATCGAAGGATCCACATAGTATCTTGTCTCGGAAGTTCTGATTGATGTTTTTGATCTTAAATTCGGATTCCACGCAGCCATATCTTCAACCACAAAAATATTTTTTAAAGCATTAATATAGGATGCAATGGTATCTTCATTCAAAGATTCCGTATCATTTGAAATTATATCATCCCTCAGCATGGTATTAGAAATTTGCGTTCCTTGATTTCTTGCAAAAGACCGCATCAACCTTTTTACTCTTTCCGGATTTTTACTCACACCATCAGCCCTATTAATATCGGATTTGATAACTGCTTCATAGTAATCTTCAGCTTGGAGCAATGACGGTTTTTCCTTCATTCCAACGGCATAAGGCCATCCTCCTCTGCAAATTAAAAAAGCCAAATGATCTATATCAAAATCATTCGTCCCCGCTATCCTATCAGGACATTCAAAAAGGTTTTGCAGACTTACTTCTCCTGTTGAATCTCCTGATTCATACAAAGACATAGGCCGCATCAACAACCACGTAAAGCGCCCTGTCCCCGAATGGGTTATTTCTTCGGATTCTACCGGAACAGCCGAGCCTGTAAGTATAAATTGACCTTCTTTGCCTCTGGTATCAACCTCGTATCTTGTTGCGTCCCAAAGTTTCGGTGCTATCTGCCATTCGTCAATGAGTCGTGGAGCGTCACCTTTTAGCAACTGCCCGGGATCTATTTCAGCCATTTGAATATTTGCTTCTCTGTTGCGGGGTTCATCCATTCTTAGTATGCTGCCCGCGACTTGTATTGCAGTTGTTGTTTTTCCGCACCATTTAGGTCCTTCAATAACAACAGCGCCTTTCGCTTCAAGTTTTTCTTTTAACATATTGTCTACTATGCGAGCTTTATATTCTTTCATTGATTAGCATCCCAACACACATGATGCCATTTTTTCGGCGTTTTGGCAATAATTTTTTCGGCGTTTTGGCAGTAATTTTTTCGGCGTTTTGGCAGTAATTTTTTCGGCGTTTTGGCAGCGCCCTTTTCGTTATACTAAAGGGCATCTCTAAAAACAGCAAGCCTATCGGCTTATTCTGAAACGACTTAGCGTGAAAACAATCACTTCTTAGCTTTTATTTTAAGAACCAAGCTTTGGAACCAAGGCTGGTTCTTAGGGCAGAGCCCTAAGTCGCTCACTAAAGGGAGTACTTCCCTGTACTCCCTTTAGTACGAGATTTGCATTTGACGCAAATCTCGTTTCTGCATAAAACCACCGCCATCCGTGGCGGTTCTGAATAGATGGGGTCGTAGGGGAAGACTTTTCTTTTTATCGAAAAAAAAGAAAAGTCTTCCCCTACTTCACTTTGAATTTAGAAACCTCTCTCGCCAACGCCTCAATGCTCTGTTTATTCTTTTGCGCTATTTCGTGTACTTCCTGCACGGAACCGTTAATTTGCATAGCGCCTGAAGCCATCTCATTCATACTATCGGTAATGATATGGGTAAGGTCGCTTAAATTATGCATTTCTGCAACAACACCCTCCCCTCCTTTCAGCATTTCTTCCGAACCGGATTGAACTTCCATCGTTACCGTGTTGATGTTTTTGATTGCAATAAGAACCTCTCTACTGCCGTTCTCCTGCTCTTTCATCGCTTCGGTAAGGCTATCACTCATCGACTTTACCTGACCGGACAAATTGAAAATCATATTAAACTTTTCTTCTACCGTTTGGGAAGAATTGGAAAGCGTTTCAATTTCACCGGTTAACGTTTTAAGCG
>CAJPTT010000200.1 GCA_905373565.1 uncultured Treponema sp.
CCTTCAATTTATAGCCTTTTTGCAGTTCCGCTCCGACAGTCGGTTCCGTAACCTCGGCTGAAGGGTTTGTTGCAACGGCTTCGTGAATATCGGGATTAAATACCTTTCCCTGTACTTCGTAATACTGCAATCCGTACTTTGACTCCAGCAGCGAAAATAGACCATTCCGGATCATCACAACACCCTGCATAAAGGCAGCAGCGCTTTCTTCTCCGGCTTTCTTACCCGCTTCGATTGCGCGGTCAAAGTCATCCAATATCAGCAAGAGGTCGGAAATCAAATTCGTGTTTGCGTAATCGATTGCCTCCTGCTTTTCCCGTATCATGCGCTTGCGGTAATTATCGAAATCCGCCGCCTTGCGCAGATATTGATCCTGCAATTCCCTGCATTTTGCTTCCAAAGAGGTGAGCTTTTCGGCATCGGACGGTTCCGGCTTTGCTTCCTTTGACGCTTCCGTATCCGGAGCGGTTTGTCCGGCAGCCTCATTTCCATGCTCCCGCTTGCCGGTTTGCTGTTCCGGCGCCGTATGCTGTTCAGCATTTCCCGTGCTGTTGCCATGCGGGTTTGCATCTGCAGCTCTTTTACCGGCTTCGGAGTTCGCATTCATACCGTTCTGCTCTACCGGTTGGGCTTCGCACTCCTGCTCATGCTTTTTTCCGTGTTTTTTTGTCATTCCATTCCTCAAATTATCCGGCGCTTTATCTGCCTGTCGGCCGAACTGCCGTTTTATTTCTCATTTATTCTTTATTTAACAGATAGAAAATACTAACGGAATCGTAAATGGTCAAGAAAAAAATGGGCAAGAAGGTAAACGCATCAGATGTTTTTTGAATATTCCCACAGAATAATTGGGGCTGCTTAACCATATCTACCTGATGCGTTTACCCTGCTATGGATCCCCAAATATGTTGACAATCCTTCGTGTTTTATTACCATAGCGTAGTATGAGTCGGATATGTCCTGCAATAATGTGAGGGCTTAATACAGTGTAGAGTTATCATGGATACATCGGAATTAAAGGTATATTTAAAGACAGCGCTTCAACAGATGATAGACAACGCAGGCAGCTTCAATGGAGAAAGCGGCTTCACGGTAGTTCTTGAGAACACCGCCAGCGAACAGGTGCAATATCACGATGCTCCGCTTTTTTCCGGGCAGACACTCGCGATAAGATCGCCCTGTGATGATATGAGGGGACTGCAAAACGCAGCGTTGCGTGATAATACCAACCGAATGCAAAAAGCAGCAGCGGATCAAGATCCAAGCAAATCTCCAAAAGCGAAAAAATATGTTCCGGAGCAAATTCGCAGAATGAGGAATCTCTATCAGCATGGAGACGGGTCATTTAGACAGCAGCGCAAAAACTTTTATGTGCAGGGAAAGTTCATGGAGAACTATGAAGATAATGCACCTTGGGACGGAGAAATATACGAATATTGGCCGTCCTACTATAAGCTGTCTTTAGCGCAGCTGCGCGGGTATTTTACGTGGCGGACTGAACTGCGGAAGGGCAATTACCGGAAGCATTGCGATTCCTTTGTTTTGATGTATCTGTCCGAACTCGTAAATGAAATAGGAACAACATCTGCGGAAGAAAGTTTCCTCAAAATACAGGAATTTGAAAAAAACTATATCGATGCAGGGTTATGCAGCGGATATATACAGTATAACATTCAGCAGTGGATGTTTGAGTTTGCCGTAGTGAACGGACTGGCTCCAGAAATAGCATGCCGATATGCAGACCGTGAAATGCTGGAAAGAGATGCAGGGATTGAAATTCTGCATAATCCGAAAGCCTACAGTGATCAGGAAGTATTTGATGCGCTTTGTATATTCGCTGGAGAACAGACAGCTAAATCGAAGCTGATACAGCTGCATGGAGCAGAAGCTATCAGTCTCTTCGCAGCAATGTGGAGATTGATACAGGCACAGTATCGCCGGAATGGAAAAGATATTTTTAGAATATGCTTCGGCAGACGGGGAGCTCATTCTTGGTATCCCCTCAACGGTACGCTCTATTACGAAAAACAAAAACGAGAAGAGATAACCTATGAACTCAATTCATCCCGCTTTTACCGTTTTAAGCGTGGAGAATGGCGAGAATGCGGTTACCAGATGTTTTATTTTGATAAACGGCTGCTGACAGGGCTTTTGAAGGAAACCGATCGGAGACTACGCTTATATCTCAAAACAGGACATCCCCTTAAAGAGCGGAAAGAAGCGGCATGGGCGGTTCCTTATATAGAGGCGGTTATTGAGGCGGATCGGAAAGCAAAACTCGAGGCGGCGCGTCCTAAGATCTCGATTGACTTTTCAGGTCTGGATAAAATCAGAAAGGATGCGCTTGAAACTCAAGACAACCTGTTAACCGAGGAAGAAACACAGTGTACGCCGGAGACTGCATCAAAACCATCCGAAGTGTCCGTTCCATCCGGAGTGTCGGTTCCATTAGACGGTATGCAAATGCAGCTGTTGCGGATGCTGCTCCGCGGAGAGCCGGTGCAGGAATTGATTGCAGCACAACATGGAATGCCGAGCGTTATCGCCGATGCTATCAATGAGGCATTGTTTGATCTTATCGGCGATACGGTCGTGGAATGCGACGGCGAAACGATTACTCTTGTGGAAGATTATCGTGATGATATTATCGGAATATTGGGATAGGGCAATCGCATCAGAGGCTATTGTAAATCCCCCGCAAAATAATAGGCCGTTCAACCAGAATTTCGATGCGTTGCATCTCAAATGGTTGCCCAACCTATTATTTTGCGGAATTCGATCTACACTTCTGATGCGATTGCCCTACGCTTTTAAAATAGGGCACCTCTAAAAATCTAACCGAGTTTTTAGAGGTGCCCAATAGACTGTACGAAAATTTCTCAAAATTTTCGTACAAAATGAAGACAACCGCTTAAAATATCCGTATGCGGTTGTCCTGGATAGTGGGAGATGAAATAACATGAACGAATCAGAAAGAAAAGTTCCGAAGCGGATTGCGCAAACGGTATTACATTCTTTAAAAGGCGGTGTTGTGCCCCGTATCGGGTTGCCTTATATCACCGTCGGAAGAAAAAACGAAATTCAAGCCTTGCTGCATGATGTTGATATTATCTCCGAAGGCGGCGCTTCGTTCCGTTTTATTGTCGGGCGATATGGAGCGGGAAAGAGTTTTTTACTGCAAGCTATCCGAAATTATGTGATGGATCGCGGATTCATTGTTGCGGATGCAGACTTGTCGCCGGAACGGAGGCTGCAAGGAACGCGGGGGCAGGGGCTTGCAACTTATCGCGAGTTGATCGGGAATCTTTCCACAAAGACAAAACCGGAGGGCGGTGCACTCACGCTGATATTGGAGCGGTGGATCAGCACCGTGCAAAGTGAAGCCTTGCAAGAAAGCGGGCTTCAACCCGGAGATCCGGCACTGACTGCGCTTGTCGATCAAAAGATTTACGCGGTAACCGCTTCGGTGAGCGAGCTGGTACACGGTTTTGAGTTTGCTCAATTACTTTCAGCCTATTATCATGCGTACCTCAAGAGCGATGATGAAACGAAAGCAAAAGTAGTGCGGTGGTTCCGGGGTGAATATGCCCTCAAACGTGAAGCAAAGGAAGAACTCGGTGTCAATATCATTATTACGGATGATGACTGGTACGAGTATCTCAAACTCTTTGCAACATTTTTCCGGCTGGCGGGTTATTCCGGCATGATGATTATGATCGACGAACTCGTCAATATTTATAAAGTTCCCAACTCCATCACGCGCCAGTACAATTACGAAAAACTCCTCACCATGTACAACGACACCTTACAGGGGAAAGCAAAATACCTCGGTATTATCATGGGGGCAACACCGCAGGCAATAGAGGATAAGCGGCGCGGTGTGTACAGCTACGAGGCGCTCCGCTCCCGTCTTGCAGAGGGGAAGTTTTCCAAGCCCGGTGCACGGGACTTACTTGCGCCGGTAATCCGGCTTGACCCGATTACTGCGGAAGAAATGCTGATTCTCTGTGAAAAACTCGCTGCGATGCACGCAGGTCTCTATGGCTATGAGCAGAAAATCACCACGAACGACTTGGCGGCGTTTATCAAAATTGAATATGAGAGGATCGGTGCCGATGTACATATCACCCCGCGCGAAGTAATCCGGGATTTTATCGAGCTGCTGGATATTTTGTACCAAAATCCGGGAATGAGCATTATCGAGCTACTAAACTCCGATACATTTTCGTACGCAAAGTCTGATGCGGTATCGGACACCACCGATGAAAACTATGCCGAGTTTACGATTTAAGGTAAACCTCAGAACCGCTAAAGATTGAAATAGCCGCCTTGTTTTGCTATAGTTCAATTATAAGGAGATCGGTTCAATGAATAAAGATTTTGATGATTTAACAATAGTAGATGATTATATGTTTTACCGTGTAATGGAGGATACCGATATCTGTAAAACGCTTCTGAATATTGTCCTTCGCGGAAAAATTGAACCGATAATAGAAATAGAACTGCAAAAAACAATTGCAGATGGAGGACAGGCAAAAGGTGTACGCTTTGATGTATGGGCTAAAAGCCGAAACGGTACCATTTACGATGTAGAAATGTCGTTTTCCGATAGACGTCCATGTCTATCGGAAAACACGAGTTTTGCCTTTTGGCAAAACATCGCTGCTGCTTAAAACCACCGCCATCCGTGGCGGTAATAAAAAATGGATACCTTTTTACATACAACCCTTGCTAATTTAGTGCTAATATCAAATCAACAATATCTATTCTTAAACAGGGAGAAATATGCACGGTTCTTTGGTGGGGTTCTTAGGGGTAAAACCCCTAAGCGGTTATTTTGAGGAAAGGAGAGGTCAGGGGAGGAAAGGAACTTTTATCCGAAAAAAGTGCCGTTCCTCCCCTAATTAAGGAGAGAATTTATGCTCATTAATTCGTTTGAACGGGATGCAAGAAATGACGGATGGAAAGCGGGTTTGCAACAAGGTATGCAACAGGGAGTATTGCAAACAGCTGCAGCTTTAAAAAAAATGGGTATTCCGATTATAACCATCGTTCAAAGTACCGGCCTTTCAGTAGAAGAAGTTGAAAAACTTTAAATCAACAACCCCGACGCAGAGCGTCGGGGCACAGTGCTCAATGTTTCGCACTGTGTGTTCTATAAGGTGGTTG
>CAJPTT010000201.1 GCA_905373565.1 uncultured Treponema sp.
TCCCTTCCACCATAACATTACTTTACTATACTTTTCTTTCATGCTGAAGCCCTGGCTACGGGTACCGTCATTCTTGTCAAACAGCGGCATATTGCATATACTCTTTCAATATTATATGTGAATTGTATGAAAGGCATTGTGAACCGTGTGTTTTAGCGTTTGCCTCAGCTCAGTCATATTAAAAAAGGATAGACTATGCCCAAGATCGATGTAAATGAACAGCTTTTTTTCAACTTGTTAGGAAAAAAATACGATTATTCCCCTGAATTTGAACATTTATTAAGCTCTGCAAAGGCGGAGCTGGACGAAGCGCCGTCCGCAGCGACGCCTCAAGATGAACGCATTATAAAAATTGAATTAAACGATACAAACCGCCCCGACCTATGGTCAACAGCGGGGCTTGCTCGCCTTTTGCGTATGCACACGGGAGGCGCTTCAAACAAAGCTCGATATCAAGCATTTTTATCGACATTGAGTGAGCGAAAGGATTCCGGAAAACGGACAGTAACCGTAGACCCCGAATTACAGCATATCCGCCCCTTTATGACGGCGTTTGTCATTTCGGGCAAGCCCATCGACGATGCTATGTTGAAAGATATTATCCAAACGCAGGAAAAACTGTGTTGGAACTTCGGCCGGAAGCGCCGTTCCGTGTCGATGGGGGTGTACCGCAGCGAACTAATCAATTGGCCGGTACAGTATCGTGCCGTTGACCCGCAAAAAACCTCGTTTACGCCCCTCGGTTTCGACACCGAAATGACATGTGAGCGCATTATCACCGAACACCCGAAAGGCAAGGAATACGGCTGGATACTCAAGGATATGAAGAAGGTACCGCTCTTATCGGATGCGAAGGGCGGTGTGCTTTCAATGGCGCCGATTATCAATAGCGCGGAGATCGGCGCGGTACAGCCGGGGGATGCCGATTTGTTGGTCGAGCTGACCGGTACGGATATGCCCTCTCTGCTGCTTGCAACCAACATCGTTGCCTGCGATTTTGCCGATGCGGGATACACGATTTTACCGGTCAGCGTAGAGTATCCGTATGAAACCGGTTTCGGTAAGACGATTACCACGCCGCTTTACTTCCAAGAGCCGACAAAGACGACGGTTCATGCCGTCAATAAACTCCTTGGAACGGAGCTTTCGGCGCAGGACATCGTGGAAGCGTTAGAGCGTATGGACAACACCGTTACCGTCGAGGGGGATTGTCTGTCGCTGATGCCGCCTGCATACCGGAACGATTTTTTACACGAAGTGGATATTATCGAAGACGTGATGATGGGGAAAACCGTCGAGTTCTTTGAACCCGAAACGCCGCGGGAGTTTACCATCGGGCGGCTCTCTCCGGTTACCCAGCTGAGCAGAAAGATTAAAAGTTTAATGGTCGGCTTCGGCTATCAAGAGATGATTTTTAACTATCTCGGCTCAAAAAAGGACTACATCGACCGCATGAATATAGACGGAACGTCGGTAATCGAAATTGCAAACCCCATGTCGGAAAACTATCAGTTTGTCCGCCCGTCCATCATTCCGTCGCTTTTATCCGCAGAAACTGTTTCGGGAAATGCGGTCTATCCGCACCGTATCTTTGAAACGGGAAAAATCGCGTACCTTGCTCCCGAAGAAAATACCGGTACGTGCACCTGCCAAAGCCTCGGCTTCCTTAGCGTAAACCAAGATGCTAACTTTAACGAAGCCGCCAGCCTTGTCGCCGGCCTACTGTACTATCTGCAAATGGACTACAACGTATGCGAAACGTACGACCCGCGCTTTATCGAAGGGCGACAGGCGGGGGTTCTTGCCGATGGAAAACAAATCGGTATTTTCGGGGAGCTGCACCCGCAAGTCTTGGAAAACTGGTCCGTTACCGTACCGGCCTTTGCGGGCGAGCTCGATATCGAAAGTATCTTGGGAATCTCTAAAAACGCTTAGGATTCCGAACGCTGACCGATAAATAAAAAACACACTCCAATAAAACACAGCGTGTACACGAGCAATACGAACAGCGGCGACAAGCTGTAGAATGTGTCGGTAAAGAGCGCAATAACAAGGCGGGCGCAATACCGTCCTGCCTCTACCGCTCCTGTCGCTGCTACAAAAAAGAGCGGGAATGACAGCGCCCATGTATACTTAAATTGTCGGTGCGGAGGAATACGGAAACGCCACGCCAGTACGAGCATATAAATCGAAACAATCAAAATTAAAAATACATCGCTGATTCTGACTAACAGTTCCCTGTGATATATTTGCGCAGGAAAGCCGTATTGCGCTCCTCGCTGCCGGAACGTGTACAGCTGCGGCAACGTCATGGACTTTTCACCTTCATTAGCCGCGATAATCAACTCAAAATCATCGTATGAAAACGGCAGCCGCATAGACGTCTGCCGCTCAATCGGCATTGTACCTTCTTGAACGATAGGTTTTAGCACTACTTTATCATGCTGCTTATCCACAGCGCGGAACAGCATACGGAGCATATGCTCACCTTTCTCGGTTACAATCGGGATAAGTTTAATAAATGGAATACGGGCTCGATACAGTATCTTACCGTCAGTGCTATATTGCGTAATTTCGCAATTTCTTCCATATATTTCGCGGATACCGTTGTTGGTGATATACGAAAGGCCTTCTATTGTTATTTGTGCCGCCGCCCTTGTGCTCCAAGCGGGCGCTGTAAAATGAATATTCCGTACCGCTTCAAAGAGTAGCAGCGAATCCGTTTCGTCGATAAAGAACACCTCTTCCAATACTTTTTTTCGGGTAATTTCTACAAAGCGGTCTATGTCAGGGTCTCGTTTAAGCGGGTTATTCCGCTCAAGCATCCGTTGAGCCCTAACAAATTGATAGTATGCCTTGATGTAGTTCCCTTGTTCTATCATTTCGTATCCGGCTTTTTTTGCTTGATATAAACGGATATCGAATTCGGCAGTCAGCTCCGCGACCCCTTTTTCGATTTGATTCCATGCTTGTGCGGCCAGTCTTAAAGCCTCTTCACGATAAGGGGCATTTTCGGCGCTAAGTTGATATGCCCGCATGGCATAATAATGCGCAGTGTAAAAATCATATTTTGTCATGTACCGCTTACTGATAAACAGTGCGCCTTCCGCCGTAAGGTTTTCAGGATCGGCGGTATTATAAGCGGTTTCGGTATTATGCATATTATTTTGACGATCGATAGCCTGTGCTTCATATAAAACTTTCGCTTTATCTAAAAGCTGTAATGCATCAGGATTATTTTTCCAAATTCCAAGAGCAGCTTTTGCTTTCTGATATGCCCGTTCCCCATCGCCCGTATTTAATGAAATATCGGCTTCTTTCATATAATCGTGGTAATCTTGCGTTTTAAGTTCACTATAGCGCCGGTAGGCATACAGTAGGGGCGATAGTATTTCTATAAATATGATATAAAGCGAAAGACAAAAGAAAAGGATAATGAATACTTCTTTTAAATAACGCAGTAATATATCGGAAAATCGCGGTACGGTATTTTGGCCGCAGGTACCGAAAATAACGGCATATCCTATTAAAACGGCGGAAACCAATAAACTCGGCATAAGTCGAATAAACAAAATTCCCGCTTCAGCCAATTTACGATTTACTAAGAATTGCGGTAGTACGCTGATTTTTTTGAAAAAAAACATATAGATGAGGCAACATCCTAATCCGATTACGAAGTGGATAAAAACGGATAGACACCCCTTTGTCATATCACGCATTTTTATACGGCGCTCCTTTTGTTGGTCTTTGAAGATATCAGTAGCATTTTTAAACCGCCTATAGAATGGAATATAACAGCAACAATGCAGAAAATAATCGGGTTCCTCAATACGCTGTTTCCCGAATTCATCAGTTGAATATTGGAGAGCGCTGTCTGAAATCCTGTCTGCTGCATATACGGATATACGAGTAGAAAAGCGCCTGAAAGGAGAAATAAGAAAAGAAGTTTAACCATATTCCATCGTGTTATGATACATACAAACCAAAATGAACTGATGCAGAAAAAGAATGTACATACAAAAAAGAGATATGATGCAAAGCTCCGCTGATAGGCGGCATAGATGTCATAAAAAAGGCTGTCGGTTCCTTGCCGTAATAAGGTTAAAAATGTGGGCGTGTTCAAGAAAGCTGTCAGCGCTTTATCGGTAAATGCCGTTGTTCTATAAACGTTTATTGCATTTTCAATGGAAGGAAGCTGCGTATAACAGGCCGGTATAATCACTGTTACGGTAAAAATTGTGCATACCAGAAACAAGCTTAGGGCAATAAGCCATTTTGCAGGGTGTCTCATTAAAAATGTGTACACGCCTATTGTAGCCGCCATCACTGCAAATGGAAGTGAGTAGCACGCTTTTTGCACCATGCAAAGAAGCAAAATTCCCGCCGTTTCGGCTTCGAGCGGGATAGCCAATTCATAGCGCAATCCTATTCCGCCAAAAAAAGCAAAAACGATAAGTGCGCTTAAAAGACTTAAGAAAAAAACACTGGGAATCAGTAAAGCATTCTTCATAGGTAGTCTTAGAGTAGCATGTTATGGGGATAATCTCAAGAGATGACCTTTTGCAAATATGCGGCACATCTGATGCGCCGTATATTTGCAAAAGAAAATTGCAGAAAAATAATAACCATATTATAATAACACCATGAACATTTCACGGAAATTACCGATTGGCATACAGAGTTTTGAAAAACTGCGCCGGGATGGGTATCTCTATATTGATAAGACCCTATTTATTTGGAAGCTTGTACAAACTTCCAGTCCTTATTTCCTCAGCCGCCCGCGGAGATTTGGCAAGAGTTTGTTCCTTTCGGCATTATCTGCATACTTCCTCGGGCAAAAAGAGCTGTTCAAAGGCTTGTACCTTGAAAAAGCTGAGGAAGAGCAAGCAGTATTGGAAAACAGAGCCGCATGGCAGGAATATCCGGTATTGTATCTCGATTTTAATACAGGCAACTATAATTGTACTGAAGCTTTACAAGAAAATCTCAATATCTTTTTATCACGGCTTGAAGATATCTATGGAAAAGAGGCTATTGAAGAGACTCCTCCAAAACGATTCGAAGGGCTTTTAAAGCGTGCGTATGAAAAAACCGGCAAGCAAGTAGTCATTCTTGTTGACGAATACGACAAACCGCTCCTACAAACGATGG
>CAJPTT010000202.1 GCA_905373565.1 uncultured Treponema sp.
TCCGAATTTCAAGCCATTTTGCGACGCGTGCTTTATAAGACAGATAGCATCAACCACAAGGAGGTTTTTATGCAACAACAAAAACGGGTAAAACCCGCATTGTGTATCACACGATATGCCGTATTGCTGGTCTGGCTTGCAGCAATAGGCATAGCAGGGTGTCAACAACCGGCAAAATCATTAATAAAGGAACAAAATCCGGAAAAATCTACGACACCTGCTTCACCCAAACCGGCTAAACCTAACACGAAGAGCGGAGGGAATACCAATAACACACAAAACAACGGCCAAGGAGAATCTGTCTACCAAGGTCTTGATATTCCCGATTCCCTTGCACGGTCACCGCAGAGATTGCGCGAACTGATTACCCAAGGGGAACAGCATGAAACGGAGCCGTACTTCAACGATCAAGGGATGGTGGTAAAGTACGTCGAAAAAGAGGTCGTGCATGATATTTCGGCCGCTTTTGATGACACACTTCTGCTCGATCCGTCTCAAAACTCAATTTATCCCGGTTCCGTTTTGCGCGGCGATAGTCTTGATAAAGAAAGTTATCAAGCAATTACCGAAGGCAATAAGCGAAAAGCAATTATCTCTTTTGATTTACAGGGAGTAAAAGGAAAAGACGGAAAACCCGGTATTACTTCAGGTGAAATCATTCCGAATTTAGCGACGTATAGAGATTTGCGCAATAAGATTCTCAGCCAAAGTATTACCTACCACGCTTCAGCCAATTTAAGTTATGAAGAGATTGAAATTATCAATGAAAAAAGCCTTGAAACGCAGCTTAAACTCGGCATCGGTTTCGGAGCAGCGGGAATTAAAAGTAAGATAGCGGGAGGTTTTAAGTTCAAGAGCGGGGAACAAAAGGAACGGCGCCTTATCAAATTTGTCGAGACGTTTTACACTGTCGATGTGAATCAAGAAGCCGCTCCGCTGATGATCAATATACCGCGCCAAGCAGTAGGAAACCGGATGCCGGTATATGTATCGTCGGTCTCTTACGGACGCATTGCTTATCTTACCATCGAATCCGACCAAAAAAAGTCCGAGCTCAAGGCAAATCTTGAGGCAGTATTTAAGGCTACAGCGACAAACAACGGTAACGTTGACATCGACGCAGCAATCAAAAAGCTTGAGCACGGAACGACCGTCACAATCAATATTATCGGGGGCGGCAGTGAAGCGGTTACCGATCTCAAACAGTTTCAAAAATATATTGTAAAAGAAGGTTTTTCTTCAAAGAATCCGGGACATATTATTAAGTATCAACTACGATTTTTGGATGACAATGCCATCGCGTATACAAAATACAGCGAAAGATACAAGACTGTGGAATGTATGGAAATTCCTGCAAAAGGATACAAGGTAACCGCAACGGTAGAAAATATGAGATATTCAGGCCATACGCCTATCAATGTCATCGGTATTGTCGGTATGCAGCCGCTTGATAAAGATAAGCTGCGAAAAACAATCTTTAACTACAGTGATACGGATCCTAAATTAACGTTGACGTACATGAAAAATACAGCACCTCAACCGCAGCCGAACAGCATTATTGTGCTGAACGAATCTTCTGTTATTCAGCTTGCCTTCAATATAAAAGGAGAAATGAACGGTGCAGCGCAACAAGTTTTTGTAGCCGATAATCAGGGAGACACTCCGATACTATTAAGTCCTACGGTCGCCACAATTATGGGAAGCTCCTTACAAACTTTTACACTTTATCGAAAAGAGTATCCTGCGGACAAGCTATTGTTCGACGTTCGGTTTAAAGTTGAAAAAGAATCATAACGGTAAACGCTTACGACGTATTTTTTTAACCACCGGTGCAAAATTTTGTCTAAAATTTTGCACCGATTTTTAGAGACGGGGAGACCTTAGTACCAATCGCCGCAGATAAGATCGTAAGCGGCGGATCCGGGAAGCGGTATCGGCGGTAAAGCATCTCGGGTAAACCATGCAGCTTCCGATAGTTCTTCCTTTTGTACGGTAATATCGCCCGAAACGTATTCGGCGCGGAAGGCAAGCATCAGTTGATTAGGATACGGCCAGCCTTGGCTTCCGCGATACCGGATATCTTTGACGGTTAAGCCCACTTCTTCGCGTATTTCACGAACAACCGCCTCTTCCGCCGTTTCTCCCGCTTCGATAAAACCGGCAATGCAGGTATAAAGGTCGGAGATATGCTGCACATGTCGTGCTAAAAGGATTTGCTCACCCTTACTGATAAGCACAATAATGCACGGCGCAAGAACCGGATACCATATTCTGCGGCATTGCGGACATTCCAGCGCCGTTTCGGTTGTGCTCAAATACAAATGGCTGCCGCAAGAAGCGCAATACTTTGTATGATGCAGCCAATCGAGTAAAAGCGCTGCGCGGGCAACAACCGCCGCATACTCAGCAGGTTCCGTTACGAATACATTTCGATACGGTATGCGCTTTAATCCTTCCGGTTCCGCTGCATCAGGCGATAAGGCTGCCGCAAACGTGTGATAGGCCTTTTCACCGTAAAGACCGAGAATATCTTTATTACTATATTTTTTAAGGGCTTGAGAAATTTCGCTGCCGTTCGGTAACCGTCCGTCTACGGAAATAAAAATATCTTTCTTTTGTATTAAAATACCGAATTTAAAATCCGCCCCATTGGGGCAATCTATAAGCGCCATATTTTCCGTCATCCTTTTATCGGTTTAATTAACATTCTCCGATGCGAATCATCGGGAAGAATTACCCCTTCGCACGAATAACGCGCATTAAACCCGCTGTGACTTTTCAAATTTTTTTTCGAGCTCGGCAAGTTTATGCGGATATTTTAAAGTATTGTAGCAAAACATAGTCAGTATCATAGACATCTTTTCAATTCCATGCTTACTGATGTCAATATATTTGCTTACATTTTTAAGTAACTTATTAAATGCGTCGTTATTATGTGCAGATAAAAATACTTCATGTGTTTTATGATTATAATAGATACGTCTGCTGTTCAAATAATCGTTTTTATTGTAAAGCCAACGGGTATAATTGCCCGCATCCTCCCTTGTCCATGATTTCGGAAATTCCGGTATGGTATTGTTTTTAAACGTACATTCAAGGGAATACTCGATAGCCGGAATATTTCCGTGAGCGACCGGAGGAACATGCGCAAGATAGGAAGTTGCCCAAAACGGACAGGAGTTAAATTGGATAACGGCATTGAGTCCTTGATCTTTGTACATTTGAGGCGCAACTTTTTTTGCAAGAGCCGTAAAATCAAAAGTGAACAGACCTTTCCAAAATATAACAGGTCCATATAGGATATACCAACCGCCCATATCAACCGGAACGCTCATAAAGGTTGAGTAGTCTCCAAAGAACCGCTCGATTGCAGGCGAATACGCCACAAAGATTTTTCCGTCATGCCCTTCGCAGCTATAGATGTTATCACCGAGTTTTTCCAAGGGTGTAAATACGGCATAATTCCACTGCTGATTGCCGAACGTACCGCTGCGGTTTGCCTTTTTATGCCAAATACTTGCAAGCCATTGATCAAACAGTTCTTCCGGCGGGTCGTCGGGCATTTTGTCAAAGATATGGGCAATTTTTTTATACGATGGAGCAATTCGTCTTATATGTGTTTCGGCATCGCGATGCCACGGCAGATTATGTCCATGATTGCAATAGTCATCAAATAACGCACGCTGTGTTTCATACTCTTCTGCCGATGGAATGCGGCAGTCTTCCGGTAAGGCAATATCCTGAATGGTGCAGGATTTTTGTTCTTTTGAGTCTACCGTATCCGCTGTCTCCGCTGAATCATTCAACAGGCTTTCATCGCTGTCTTCCTCCGCTATCTCATTCTCCGTATGTCCCCAATTGATCCAGCGGCGGGTAATATCGTTAAGTTTGAGCATAAGCGGTATGAGCAATTCACGCTTATTCCTCGGTATAGCGTTTAATATGCCCGTATGTTCCTGCAATAATTCAAGTTGATGTTCAAACAACATACCCATTTTAATATATGAACAGAGCAGTTCAACCGTCCCCTGTGGTTCATATTCATCTTGCGCATACCGTGCAAACCAATCAACACATTGCCTATAAGCATCGGTATTCTCCTCGTAAGAACTACAAAAGAGATTTTTCATTAGTTCTTCCGGAGATGGTATATACGGCTGTAGAGTTTCGCGGCAGTTTAAAATATAATTGCTGATATCATCATAATCCGTATATGGAATATACATTGATGCGACCGAATCGTCGATAAAATAATAGCTGTCACTCATACTCGCTGCTTCTTCCATACACCATAGAAACGCTTGCTTATCCGGTATCGGATCTTTTGCATATCGATTATAAATATCCATGAATAGGTCTACAGGACAGATACCGTACAGTGAAGTGAGTACATTGCCATACAGAAATAAATCCGTGCGAGGAATAGGTTGTGTATCTTCCGACGAAAGCGCATCGGCCAGCTGGATGGCAATGGCGTGCAATTCATCAGGAATAACGTACTCTACCCTTTTTCTTCCTTTCGGCAGGAATGCAAAACAGAAGCCGCTTTCCATCAACATTTGTGCAGCAACAACTTCCAGTTCATCTACCGGTATTTTTGCGAGTTCCGGTTCTTCAAAGTTTTTAATAATATCATCTCGTCTTTCTTTGAAGGCGAAACCGATAAAAAAGACTGAAACAAACGGATAAAAATACTTAAATGCATAGAGCATCCGTTTTCGTATTTCCGCTTGTAAAATCGGTATCAATGCAGCTTTTGTGTACCGTTGTACATCGAAAGGAGGCTGCATAACTTGTCCGGCGATTATAAATAGCTGTTTTTTTGAAAGTGCATTTAAACAATCGAAAAGAGAATGTGCGCACTCTTTTTTTATGATAAGCGGGTGCTCAGACATAAAGAGCGAACGTCCATTGATTGATTTCATAGAAGACTATTGTAGCAAGAAAAGAAAAAAAATGATACGCCTCTCGAATTGAAAAAATAATGATAGCGGGTAACCGCATTAAAAATATTTTCAGCGGTTGCCTTCCTTCTGTGCGAAATTTCATAGGTATAAGGTGAGCGTCTATAATGATACCGCTCACCTTAACCGTCAAGTTTTCTTTCGAAAACTTGCGTATTGATGTGTGCGCTTTTCGCG
>CAJPTT010000203.1 GCA_905373565.1 uncultured Treponema sp.
GATTTTATAGATAATTTAACAAAGACAATTCGCATTTTCAAAGTTCTTTCGTCCGGCACTTCAGACCTACAACAGCGACTAACCGGTATGAGCAATGAGCAATTGCTTGAAATGTTAAACAAATACATTGTTATATGTAACGGATATTTAAAAACTCTCGGCGGATTGGACGATTATTATAAATCCACTGATGTTATATTGCGTTCCAAAATGAAAGGGATAAAAATAGAATTGACAACAATCCGCAATGCAGTGATAAAAGCAAATCAATGCAGAGCGGAATACAATGCGAGCGTCGAAGAGTATTCAAATATGAAAGAACTTGGATTGATTCATGGATAAAAAAACTATAGCGCTGTTTCTTGCTTTATGTATAGTTCCATTTGTTGCATGTGCAGAAAACGAAACCTATCCTCAAAACGAGTTTATTGTTTCGGTTACCACAGGCATTCCAAATTTGCATCCTCATGCCGCATATAATGCAAATGAGGCGCAAATTTTAACCGGCTTGTATGAGGGACTGTGTACCTACGATCCTTATACGTTGCAGCCGGTCGCCGGATTAGCAAAAGATTGGAAAATCAGCGCGGACGGTTTAACGTGGACGTTTACATTGCGGGATAACCTCTCATTTGAAAACGGCGACCCTATTACCGCTCAAGTATTCTGCGATTCATTTATCAATTTGTTAAATCCTCAACTTAATTTACCTTATGCCTCACTTTTGGACTGCGTTAAGGGTGTAAAAGAATACCGAAATGGAAAGGCCACCGACACATCGCATATAGGTTTGTATGCGGAATCGGATACATCATTAAAAATTTCGCTCGTATATCCGGCGGAACAGCTGGCCAATATACTGTGCCATCACGCATTTTCCGCAGTACATCCTTCACAACTTAAAGCGATAACTCGTTATGCAGGAAAGAGTTCATTTACAAGTCCTTCCGCAGCTTTTACACCGATTGCAAACGGCCCCTTTAAAATAGAAAGTTTTACCGGCGACAAAATCCGCCTTGTAAAAAATCCTTCTTATTGGGATACGGAATCGGTACGGCTGCCGGCAATCAGTCTTTTATTGGATAACGATGCCGATAAAATGACGGAAGCGTTTAATCAGGGAACTATTCATTGGCTTTGCGGATCAGTCAATTTAAATAAAGTAGCGGCGGCATATACCATCCACATTACGCCGATGTTTGCGACTGAATACTTCTATTTTAAAACAAATGCGTCGCCATGTAATAACCAAATAATCAGGGATGCACTGCTCGCTGCCATACCTTACACGGAATTGCGTAAGGATTATTTAATACCGGCTAAGACACTGGTATTTCCTCTCACGGGATATCCCGCCGTACCCGGTGTCGATAAACAGGATATGGCAAAAGCTGAAAAACTGTTGAAAAAAGTTCCGCAATCGGGAACAACGCAACCGGTAAAAATTCTCTTACCTGAGACAGCGATCTATGTCGAACAAGCAGCATTACTGAAAACCGCATGGGAAAAAATAGGAATTTCAACCGAAATTACAACGGTACCTTTTGAAGAATACTATGATCGGTTAAAAACGGATGATTATCATTTAGCCGTTATTTCGTGGATTGGCGATTTTGCAGATCCGCTCTCGTTTTTGGAGTTATTTCGCACCGATTCAACTTTAAATGATTCAGGTTGGCATAATACCGATTATGAAAATTTTATCAAGAAAGCATCGGCAGAACAAAACCGTAAAACAAGATTCGACTATCTTGCAAAAGCGGAACAGTTGCTCTTGGATTCGTCGGTTCTTATCCCGCTTTCTCATGTTCCTGCAATCAACGTAATCGATTTAAGCGATATAAAAGGCTGGTATGTCAATGCGGTTAATATTCATCCGTTTAAGTTTATCCGATTTGCCCAGCCCGATCCGTTGCCCGGAGTTGCATTATATACCAATTGAGCAAAAGGAGTGCGCTCTCGTTATTCAAGGACAAACGAATCATCGATTGAGCAAATCTTGGTGCCGGTTAAAGAAGTTCTGTATTGCAGTCAGAATTATTGTACGGATTTTTTCTTTATTTTGATTAAACACGTCCTTATCGCTAAATAATTCATGCATTACCAGCATACCGTGAGAAATTTTAAGCAGAAAATATTCTTGATGTCGGATGATATTCATAATTTCTAATTCTTGTTGGGGCGGGTAGTGTAACGTCTTTATAAATAGTTCAAAAGACTGTTTTTCCAATTGAAAATACAGCGCTTCATAATCGCGGTCATAAGGAATTTCCGCTAAAAACATCAAGTAGAGTTTTTTTTCGGGTACTTCATCAAAGAGCTTCGCCATACAAGCGTCTGTTATGACCTCGGCAATCGATTCGGTACCTGCCGATTCTTGCACAATCTTTTCGGTTCGTTCATACCGGAAATAGTTTCCGTTTTGCATAATATCAAAAAGGATCGCTTTTGTCGTTTTATAATATTGATATACGCCGCCCTTGGAAAGTGTTGTGTTCTTTACAACATCTTCCATTGTCGTATAGCGAAAGCCTTTCTCTAAAAATACTTTTTTTGCAGCTTCTTGTATCTCCGCCTTTCGGACAGATTTCGACTGCCGTTTAAACTTAGCCATAGAATATATACATCAGATAGACTTACTGCCCGTAGGATTGAAGAGTTTTCACATAAACGAGCAGCACATGCCTATGTTAAAGTCCGAGCTTATCAGCGATACCGCACATAGCGGTAAGCGCTAATTCCGCAAATTCCGGAAAGGGTATTCCGATATTTTCTATTGACATCATTGCGCCTCTATCGGCGCCGGCTGCAAATCCGGTTGTTTTCATTTTCTTGACGATGGATTTAACCTTAACGCTCGTAATTTTTTTATCGGGATACACGAGCGTAACGGCAGTGATAAAGCCGGTAATCGGATCGGCTGCAAAGAGCGCTTTTTCAAACAATGTTTGCGGTGCGGCGCCCGTATCGGGATTGTGGGCGATAATGGCGCTGTACATTTCTTCGCAGCCGAAATTGTGTTCCTTTAATAGCTCAACCGTAACGGGGCCGTGCCGTTCCGAATGTTCCTGCCAGTTGGAAACGTCCATATCCAAATCGTGGAGCAGCCCTGTAATTCCCCACAGTTCCTCATCCGCCGGATCAAGCCGCTTTGCAAGGGCACGCATAACGGCTTCGACAGCGAACGAATGCGCTATGATATGCTTGGTCGTAACATATCGATTGAGTAAGCCTATTGCCGTATCTCTATCAATGTTCATAGCTTTCTCCTGATAAAAAAATTTTGCATTCCCGCAAGCGGCTTCTCTAAGGCCCATGGTAAATGCATCAGGCCGTTTTTTTAACAACCCCGCGGAAAATAATTTTAATGCGGTTGCCTTCCTCTAAGACCTTATTTTGCGGGAACACAAACATTCGAATACATTATAGCGTTAAGAATGCGCCCGGGCCGAGCGGCAGACCGGTTACATACCAAATAATCATCAAGCCGAGCCATGAAAGCAGGAACGCGATTGAATACGGCAACATTATCGATATCAATGTTCCAAGACCGGAATCCTCATCATACTTTTTCATAAATACAACGATCATCGCAAAATAGCTCATCAGCGGAGTGATGATATTGGTACTGGAATCGCCGATACGATATGCAACCTGTGTTAAAGCCGGTGAAAGGCCGAGGTTTACCATCATCGGTACGAAGATCGGAGCCATAATCCCCCATTTTGCAGAGGCGGAACCGATAAAGAGGTTCAAGAAGGCGGAAATAATTACGAATGCCATAATAAGCGGTAAGCCGGTAAATCCGATGCTCTTTAAGAAGTTGGCGCCGTTTACTGAAAGGATGGTTCCGAGGTTCGTTTTACCGAAGTAGCTGACAAACTGTGCTGCAAAGAATGCCAGTACGAGGTAGCCGGCCATTGAACTCATTCCGTGTGTCATTCCTTTTACGAGGTCTCCGGAGTTTTTAATTTTTCCCAATGTTTTACCGTATACTAAACCGGGTACCAAGAAAAGGATTAAAATAACGGGGAGTAGACCGCCGTGCATAAAGTTGCTGAGAGAACTTACGCCTGTTTTGGGATTTACTTCGCTTAAAATGGCAAGGGACGGAAGGCCGGGTAAGCCGAACATGCCGATTGCAAGTATGACCACCATAATCAGAATGGAAATACCGGCACGCTTTAACCCTTTTGTTTCTTCTGCGGAAACGGGCATGTTGTCCGGCTGATAGGTGCCGTGGTATTCGCCTAAGTTCTTTTCTACGATTTTTTCGGTTACCAAGGTTCCGATAATTGTCAACAAGAATGTTGAAACGACCATAAAGTACCAGTTACAGGTAGGATCAAGCGGGATGTCCATACCGGCATTGTGCAAGGCTTCAATAGTGATGCCGGTCAAAAGCGGATCGGTAGTTCCCAGCAAGAGGTTTGCGGAAAAACCTCCCGAAACACCGGCAAAGGCTGCGGCAAGACCTGCCAGCGGATGCCGTCCTGCATTTGCAAACACGATAGCGCCGAGCGGAATAACTACAACGTAACCGGCATCGGAAGCAATGTTACTCATAATACCGGCAAAAACGACAACGGCAGTCAGCAGCCGGGGGTTAATATTGGTGAGAAGCTTTTTCAATGAGGTATTGATGAGCCCTGTCCACTCGGCAACGCCGATACCGAGCATTGCGACCAATACCGTCCCGAGCGGCGCAAAACCGGTAAAGTTTTTCGTTGCACTGTTCAAAATATAGCGAAATCCGTCGACATTCAAAAGCGAAACGGCTTTTATGGTTACTTCCTGTCCTTTTTTCGCGTCAAAATAGGTAACCGGCGCACCGACAGCCGCTACAATGGCTGAAATAATGACAACGATAATGCTGAGGATAAAGAAAAGCATCGCCGGATGAGGCAGCTTATTTCCAATCCTTTCAACGCCTTTGAGAAATCCTGAGATTTCCTTGTTCTTTTTTGTATTCATAAGAACTCCTAGAAAATGGTTTTCGCACATCATAATGCGATAATGTCTTCAATTATATACGATGATTTCCTGATTAGCAAATAGGAAGATTCATTTTTAGCCGCTAAGATGGCGCGGCTAAAAAACACGTCGAGTTTGCACGTAAA
>CAJPTT010000204.1 GCA_905373565.1 uncultured Treponema sp.
GCTATTAGCGGCAGCGGTACGGTAAAGGCTTTTAACGCGGAATCCGCCGTATACAGGGAATATGAAAAACGGCAGCTCAAGGCGGTAAAAACCGGTTATACACTCGGCATTACCCGTACATTGCAAACGTTTTTTACCGGTTTACTGGACGGTTGGAGCGGAAATATTATTTTCTGGGCAGGCAGTTATTTGATACTGAAAGACCGTTTTACCGTCGGGCAGCTTTTTTCCTTTAATGCGCTGCTGGTGTATTTTACCGGCCCGTTAAAACGCTTATTAACGCTGCAGCCTACTTTGCAGGAAGGAGCCGTGGCTGCAGACCGATTGGGCGAGATTTTTGATATTGCGGAAGAAATACCGCAGGACGGCAAATGGATTACCCCTGCCTCATATCACGGCTTTATTACTGCCGAAAATATCACATTCCGGTACGGGACGCGCCGTCCTGTTTTGAATGGGGTGAGTTTTACCGTCAATGCCGGAGAGCGGGTTGCCTTTGTCGGCGCATCAGGCTGCGGTAAAACAACGCTCATAAAGCTCTTATTAAAATTTTACAGCCCCGAATCAGGTAGTCTCAGTATCGATCGATATAATATATGCGATATTGATACAAAACACCTGCGCACGCATATCGGCTACGTTCCGCAGGAAGTATTTTTGTTTTCCGGCACTATTGCGGAAAATATTGCGCTGCATAAACCGGAAGCGTCATTAGAAGAAATTATCGAAGCGTCCATACAAACAGGGGTGCACTCCTTTGTTGAACAGCTGCCAGCCCGCTATAATACCGTACTGTCGGAGCGGGGCATGAGTCTTTCAGGCGGAGAGCGGCAGCGGATTGCGCTTGCACGGGCATTATTGAGTAAACCCGATATACTGATTTTTGATGAAGCCACAAGCAGCCTTGATACGCTTTCGGAGCGTCATATCCATCAAGTATTGGAATCTCTCAAAGATAAAAAACGCACCACCATAATGATTGCCCACCGGCTCAGTACCGTTGTCCATTGCGACCGCATTTTTGTGATGGATAAGGGGCTGATTGCCGAATCCGGCACGCATACGGAGCTGTTAGAACGCGGCGGTTTATACTATCGTTTGTGGAACGGAGAGACGGTATGACGCTGCATAGTCTTGAAGATATCAATTATTCAAGCGAATTTTTTTTGCGGAAGCCTCCTGCAGCGTACCGGTATTTTATCTTTATTATAAGCGGACTCTTCATCGCTGCGGTAGTGTGGGCGGCCGTTTTTGAAATGGACATCGCGGTAAAGGCTGATGCGATACTAACGCAGTCGGTCAATATTTCAGTCGGGAAAATCGGACGTACCGGCGTTATTGACGGCGTGTATTTTACTCCGAATACTGCTGTCAAAAAAGACAGCGTTCTTCTCAGCATTGAAAGTACATCGATTCAACTTGATAAAACCATCACAGAGAATGCATTGCAGCGTCAAAAACAAGAACTTGATACGCTGCTTCTATATGAAAAAGCAATCCTTACCGATGCCAATACGGTACCGCGGCAGGAATCTATTGCCTATGCAAAAGCAGCGGTCTATTTTGCTGAAAAAGAAAAAGCCCGCATCCTTTACGAACAGGCAAAAGATGTTTTTTTACGGCAAAAAGCCATGCCGGAGCAGATGCGTACCGAGCAAACGCTGAACAAGCTGCATGATGAATATAAAATAGCGGAGTTACAGTATACTTCTTTCCGCGAAAAGGAATTGCTTGCAGTACACACTCAAAAAAATACCTTACAAATACAGATTGAAAATCTGGAAAAAAAACAGGCTGAGCTTGAACAACAACTTACAGCAGGGACACTTATAGCACCCATCAGCGGCATTGCGGAACCGCTTAAAAAATTTAATATCGGTGATACCGTATTTGCAGGTGATACGCTCGTACGGATTGTGCCTGATGCCGCTGCTCAGCTCAAGGCAGAATTATCCATCAGTAATAAAGATATTGCAGAAATACGAATCGGTATGCCGATTACTCTAAAATTTGCAGCGTTACCGCCTGCCGAATACGGATTGGTGCAGGGGACTATTACCTCAATATCGGCAGATGCGCTGCTTTTACCGAATGCACCAACGTTTTTTACTGCAGAAGCCGTATTGGAAAAAGATGCAGTAACGTCGAAGCAAGATAAAACAGTTGCATTAAAATCCGGCATGGCAGCCGAGGCAAAAATTATCACTGCCCGTAAACGGATTTTAACGGTTATCTTGGAAAAACTTGACTTTATTTCATAATGTATAAACGGTATGCGATGAAAAAAAGAAGTTTGTTGTGCAGCTTTTTAGTATGTATCATTCTCCCTATGGTATGTGCCGGTGCAGAATCCGTACAGACGGAGCCAATACAATGGAAGTCTTTTTTTAGCGGCGCATGGGAGCACAGTATGCGTGCAAAAGAAAAACAAATAGAGCTGCAATCGTATAAATTAGAAGCTGACACCATAAAAAACAATTTGTATCCGCAAATTACGTTTGATATACCGGAAATTATCGGATGGAAACGAGTGAATGTCTCTCCTTTTTGGGCGCATATTCCTGCCCTTACTAATACGCGGTACCTTAATGCACTACAAGGAATCTATGGTCTGAATATTACACAAAAACTGCCATCAGGAGGTTCTCTTACGGTAACGGGATCACTGCAGAGCGAATATCTGTTGCAAGCTGAATTGTTTCGGCATACTCCGCAGTTCAGCCTTTTATACCGTCAGCCGCTTACCCGCGGTATTGCCGCTTTTTCTGCGGAAACGCGGGCAGTTCAAACTCGTTTTGAAATCTTCCAAACAATGCATAAGCAAGCATATAACCAATTCATGAAAATACTGCTTGAAGGGATCGCTGAACTTGATACGATGCGGGCGCATACCGAATATTACCGGCTCAATGCAGCATATCATACTGCAAAATATGATGAGATAGAGAAGAAGCGGCATACTGGGAATGCTGCTGCGCTGGAAGCGCTTGACGCAAAGCGGAATATGCTCAAGGCGCAGCAGGAGTATGAACTGAATCGCTCTGACTTTATGCTGAAAGAAAAAGCCTTTTCCGTCCGGTATGGAGATTCTGCGCTTGTTCTGCACGAAACCGATAAAAGAAACTTAGCTGATTTTTTACGCTGTACCGATACGCGGGATAATTATGAAGCGCAGCTTCTTACCGAAAAAAAACAGCTGCTTGACGCTGAGCTGCTTTCTGCAAAAAAGGATGAAGCTCCGCAGCTTTTAGTAAAATTTTCGGCAGCTCCCGACGAATTAGTATTCCGTTTTTCCCCAGATTACCGTACCTCATGGGAATTACTCAACCGCAATACACCGTGGCTTTTCAATGCAAGCATCGGAATTGTATGGTCTCCTGATTATTTTTCACGTGCAGCGGCAAAAAGCGAATTACTTAAAAACCGCAGTTCCTTAATCGATTTACAACTTCGTGAATTACACGAGCAACGGCAGCATGAAACACTGTTATTATGTGAAAAAATTGCTTCATTGGAACAAGCGTATTGCCTGATGCAGCAATACACTGACAAACAATCCTTGCTTCTTAAAGAATACCGTCGGTTATATGAAGAACATAGCATTACCGAAAGCGCTTATGAACAAATAAACGCTGAGTATGCGTTACAAATCTATCTACAAACACAAACATTCTGGCAGCTTATTGCTGCAAAAGCCGAATACTTGTTTTCATAGATAGGGCGCTCGCCTGCTTGAACACAGAAACAAAACCGGTTGGCACAATATATTGGGTAAAAATTTTCCTATGCAAAAGATAGAAACCTATGATATAATGTTAAGCACGAAAATTAAGCACGAGAGGGAAAATGTCTATAAAAAAGAAAAAATGGTCGAATGATGATACGGAACTGACATTACTCGCATTGCCGAGTATCTTGTGGTATGTGCTGTTCTGCTTTTTACCGATGTTCGGCATTATTATTGCGTTTAAAACATATCGCGTTCAGGCCGGTAAAAGCTTTGTATACAGCTTGCTGGCCAGTCCGAACGCGGGATTTAAAAATTTTGAATTTATCCTTAAAGCGAATAAGCTTGCCATTCTTCTTCGTAATACGCTTTTATATAACATCGTTTTTATCGTCCTCGGCATCGTTATTCCCGTAACGCTTGCTATTATGATTAACGAACTCCACAGCCGATGGAAGTCGAAGACGTATCAGACGATGATGTTTTTTCCTTTCTTTATGTCGTGGGTTATTGTCAGCTATATCGTTTACGTGTTCTTAAATGCCGACAACGGTATTTTAAATAGAATGATCACCGCAAGGGGCGGGGAAGCGATTAACTGGTATGCGGAACCTAAGTATTGGCCGCTTATCCTGATCCTTACCAGCTTGTGGAAAAGCAGCGGATACGGGATGATTGTCTATTTGGCGCAAATAACCGGTATCGATAAGAGTTTTTACGAAGCTGCTGCGATTGACGGAGCGAACAAATTCCAGCAGATATGGTATATTACGCTGCCGGCGCTCAGGCCGATTATTATGGTCATGTTTATTCTCAGTGTCGGAAAGATATTTTATACGGATTTCGGTTTGTTTTATCAAGTTACCCAGCAAATTCCGGGCAGTTTGGCGGATACGGTTTCTACACTGGATACGTATGTGTATCAAGCGTTGCGGACGGGCGCACCTATCGGAATGATATCGGCAGTTACCGCGATGCAGTCGGTGGCGTGTTGTATCACGATTTTGCTTGCAAATTGGCTGATAAAAAAGATCGAGCCGGAAAATTCATTGATTTAACGGTACGCGGCGGGAGAATAAGCGTATGTATAAACGGAATAGGATGCGTAATGTTCAAAGGATATGGCAGCTTTATATTTTGTTGCTTCCGGCTCTTGTCGGGTTGCTGCTGTTTTCTTACGGCCCGATGTACGGTATTGTGCTTGCCTTTAAAGAATATAACCCGCTTTCCGGCATCATCGGAAGCCCGTGGGTGGGCATGAAGCATTTTAACCGCTTTTTCCGCTCTCCTTTTTTTAGTCAAATTATATGGAATACCTTATATCTTAGTTTATACGGCTTATTTATCGGTTTTCCGCTGCCGGTTCTGCTG
>CAJPTT010000205.1 GCA_905373565.1 uncultured Treponema sp.
TCTTCTTCGAGTTTATCTTTAAGTTTATATCTAAAAAGATATTTCTTTGTAACCAATGAATAATCAGGATAACGGCCTTTTCTTTTCATTTCAATAATATTTTCTGAAATGAGTTGATTTAAAAATTTTGCTGCCGTCGGTTTCGATATATCGAAATGATTCATTGTAAAAGTAACAATATCGTTTTTATGAGAAGGTACTTGCTCTATTATAAAAGTTTTTATCGCGTCTTCTATCTCTTTAGCAAACTTCATATTCAATATTCATCCTTAATAGTAAGGATAAACCGTTTTTTAATAAATGTAAAGATAAAGACGGTTTTATATCATCGTCATTACCCATTACATTCTCATCCCGCTTTTGTTCTCAGCCAAAATATACGGCTGATTCTTCCGCTCATCTCACCCTTATCCTGTAATCACAAGCCATTTCACTCAGCAGCTCATCATGGGTGATAATGACAACGGTTTTTCCCGCCTGTGCAAGCGCATCAACCCACTGCACCATACTCAAAAGCCCTTCACCGTCCATACCACTGGTCGGCTCATCGAACACAAAGAGCTGTGCTTCCGAACAATACGCTGCGGCAATTACCACCCGCTGTTTTTCTCCGCCGGATAGTGACGCAGGATGCCGGTTCCGTACCGCCTGCAAGCGGAATAGCTCAAGCGCTTTTTCCGCACGTTCTTTTACGCTTTGAGACGGTTCCCGTCCCAACAGCAGCTCATTGATCACGCTGTCGGAGTACAGCTGATAATCGGCATCCTGCATCACAAAATAGCTCATACGCCGCCGCTGTGCACACGAAAGCTTCTGTCCGTGCAGGGTAATACTGCCGCTCTGCTGCCGTAACAGTCCGCACAGTACCTTGCATAGGGTAGTTTTACCGGCGCCGTTTTTTCCGGTCAGTGCAGTAACGCTGCCCTGCGGAAACACAAGGCTGATATTCCGTATGCCGCATTCCATTGTCCGTCCGGAACCGTCTCTACCAAGACATCCCCATCCAGCATCTCGTCTGTTCCGGTACAGATACGTTACATTCGACACACATAAAGCAGCTCGCGATGTATCCGGCTCTATTTTTGCCGCTTCCGGTAATTTTACAACCGGATCCGGTGTTGACGTTTCTACTGCTGCTCTTTTCGGTGTTTTTTTTAGTGCGGCGCTTTCAGGTTGTCCTATTACTTCCGTTGTACGAATGTGATTTGTTCGCAAAGATAACTCCGCCATACCGGGATAGCGAAATCCGAATTGCCATAGCTCACCTTCCTGCAAACGGCAAAACTCATCTGCCGTCCACCGGTGTGCAGCCCTACCGTTTTCGATATGCAAAAATGAATCTGCGATTCCTAAAAATGTGTGCAGCCGGTGCTCACTGATGATAATCGTTGTTCCCCGCTTTTTAATCTCCGCCAAAAGACCGGTAAGAATTTCGATACCGTCCGCATCCAAATTGGAAACAGGTTCGTCTAAGATCAAGACTTGAGGCGATAAAATAAGCGCTGCTGCAATCGCTACCCGTTGTTTTTGCCCTGCCGATAGGGTATCAACGGTTTGGCATAACAGCGGCTCTATGTTAAGAAGTGCAGACGCTTCTCGTACCTTTTCTTTCACGTACATCGGCTCCAGTCCGATATTCTCTGCGGAAAACGCAATTTCGTCCTGCACGTTGTTCATAAAAAACTGACTGCGCGGATCTTGAAATACAACTCCGAATGTTCGCACTCGCTGCTCAGGCGTCATAGATGCAGGTTCTCTCCCGGCAACCAGCACCGAACCATGCAGCGTTCCCTCATAAAATGCCGGAGCTAAACCATTGATCAGCCTCAACACGGTACTTTTTCCCGCTCCCGATTTTCCGCACAAAACAACGCATTCCCCGTCCCGTATATCGAACGACATGCCCTCAATGCAAGCATCTTGCCGGTTCTCTGCCGCAAGCTCCGCTTCCCCATAACAAAACGATACATCACAAAACGTAATCATAGCCATAGCAACCGTATTTTACACAATGGCAATTAGAACCATTGCGGTACCGTATAGTCCAACCGTAAGGTAGTTGTAGACCGACAGCGGAGCGGCATATATGCTGCTTCGTTTTTGAGGAGCGTCCAAACCGCGCAGCTCAGCCGCTGCCCCCAATTCCGCCGACAGCTTTAAACAACGAACGGTAAACGGTACAAAAAAACTTTCATACACAACAACAGGACGGCGGACATAATCATACCAATGAGGAAACAAACCTCTTGCCTTAATACCCTCCCGAATCGATGCCATCTCTTTCCGCAATACCGGAAAAAACCGCATCATCATGCAGAGCATAATCGTCACGGACTTAGGAATATGCAAACTTTGCCAGCTTGCCATCAGTCTGCTCGGATTGCTTTTTACAATGGCGGCAGCAAACATCACGAGCGGAATTGAGCGGGCAAAGGTGTGAAGAATCACGTAGAGCAGCGCTGTATGCGGCGCACAGATCCGGGCAATTACTTGGAGAATAGTATAGAAGAAGCACAGCCGCCACGCAGTCCGTACTTCTTTTACCTGCAGCAGATAACAGCCTGCCAGCAGGCACAGACAATGCATTTGCCCGATCTGCTCGTAGAAAAACCAAACAGCCGTGGCACACAGCATAACAGCAAGGTGTGTTCGAGGGTCGAGATTTTGCACTGACTTTACGCTAACTTTGCTTTTTGAATATGTTTTTTGAAAAAAAGCATACCGACCCAAAATCCTACAGCCGCAAGTGCTGCCGAAATCAACCCGATAAGCAGCATCATATCGAGCGAACCGTAAAAGCGAATCAATACCTGTTTACCTTCTTCGGTATATGAATCACCTAAGCTCTTTAAGTACGAGTCCTTAAAAAAGAACAATGGAATTGAACTACCCCATGCGTATAGCGTCCAATATACCACATAGCCGATACCGTTCCGCACCGGGTTTTTGTAGGTAGTATTACCAAGCATCAAAAGCTCGCAGATGAGACCTACTACAAGCATCACTGCAGAAAACCATGCCGAGCCGAATGCAGCCATCATCAATCCGCAAAAAATTGCCGTTACAAGGAATGTTCCGTGTTTCGCCGTTTTGTTTGACATAACAATGTAGAGCGGTGCGCAGAAAAAAGCCATCACGCCGACGTAAAAAAGGTAATCGAGCGCAGGCGTTGCCGCTATTGTCATAACCATCTTAACGATAACCATAATCACCAGCATCGCGATATTAAAAATCGAAAGCGTGATAATATCCTTTAACCGTAACCGTGCCGAACCGTCTGTTTTTACTTCCATATTAGTTCCTCCTCTTGAGTTAACATCTGCTAACTCAAGAGAATACTATAGCGGCAATGAACAGCTGTTTTCCACTCCATTCAGTCAAAACCTATCCGAAAAGCCGTGAAAATTTTGTTTTACCAGCTATCGAATTGGTATGTGTCTTGACACATAAAGTAATACAATTTAGTATTACTTTATGGAATGGGACGAAACAAAAAACGAACTGAATATCCGTAAGCACGGCATATCGTTTGCTGAAGCTTCAGAGATTTTCAATGATCCGAATCTCATTGAGTTTTTTGACCACGCTCATTCGACTACAGAAGAAGCAAGATATATATGTTATGGCGTTACTTCAAAGTATCTTGTCTTAGCGGTTGTGTATACGGACAGAAATGGAACAATACGATTGATTTCTGCGCGAAAAGCGAATAATAAAGAGCGAGGTGTTTATTATGACAGACTTAGAACAATTTATAGCAACTTGTGAAGCTCACGCGGTTCCTGACAGCGAAATCGATTTTTCCGATATTCCGGAACTAACCGATGAACAAATAGCACAAATGAAACCCAGCCATCTTGTCAATAAAAATATGTGGAAACCCCAAAAAAAAGTGTTAAGCATTAGAATTGATGCGGATCTACTGGAGTCACTCAAAGCAAGTGGTAAAGGATGGCAAACGAGATTAAACGACTGGATTAGAAACGGCGTCAGTTCTCATTATTTTTAATTATAAATTATTCCGGCGGTATTCCCGCGGAGAACATCCGAACGTGTTTTTAAACGAGGAGGAAAACTTATTCGGGTTTTCGTATCCAATTAGGGAGGCAATTTCCGTAATTGATTTTTCCGTAGTGTGTAATAGCTGCGCCGCTTTTTGCATTTTGTATTCTTTTTGAAAAGCATAAATCGGTTTTCCGTATACCGCCTTAAAACAGTCTTTCATTACCGTTAAACCGATGCCGTATTTTTGCGACAAATCTTTTAACCGCGGATTTTCGCTCCAGTGTTCCGTAATATCAGCTTTAATCGCTTTTATCTTTTTTATATATACTCCTGAAAAACAGGTATGTGCCGCAGACTGCTTTTGCGGTTTATAGTGCTGCAATAAAAACAACAGCTCTAAAACTTTCAGCCGCAGGTAGCCGTTTGTTGTATCAGAGGGAAAGCGGCAATTTTGGGATGCTTCATATAATTCATTGAATATACGGAGCAGCATTGGTGGTGTTTTAATAACTGCGCATTTATTGTCGGGACAATAGTTTTGCAGCAGTGCCGGTAGGTCAATGGATATGCCTTCGATAGTATTCTGAAAAACCGTACCTGTCTTTTTGACATCGATAATGATTGTGCAGCCGGTGTAATATCCTAACGGGAAATAAGGCTTTTCGGTTTGAGCTTCCAAAACACTGATGGCAAAATCACCTTCCCCGATATATGTAAAATAACCGCTTTTATATTCGCATTCAAACCTGCCCGATTTGCAATAGGCTATTTCGATGACATCGGATACCGCATGTTTTCGGTAATCACATGAGGACGCTTCAAAGGTTGTAAGTGCATAATCGATCCCTGAGAATAAATGAAAGGTTTTCATGCGTCCGTTCGGCGTATCGCAGTTGATAGCATATTCCGTTACCGAGTTGGTATTAGATATAATAGCGGCGCGTGTCCCGTGCCATTCGGTTGAGTGTACACAAGAGTTCATATTAAGGTTCTTTAAAATTGAACAACTGAACAAAGTGTCAACTTTGGAAGTTGTTCAATTAGTACGCGATAGCGTACATACAATCTGCGATGTTTGCGTAAGCAAACTCG
>CAJPTT010000206.1 GCA_905373565.1 uncultured Treponema sp.
CTGCTTTTTCCAAACGTTTATGCAATACTTTTTTTGTGAACAAAGAACCGAGCAGTGAACAGAGCGCCGTTGCAATCATCATAACGAGAAGCCCCCACCATGGGGTAAGCAAGCGGACAGTATCGACAAACGCTTGGCTCATGCCGCCTTTAAGCGTACGCTGAAAAAAATACTCCCGCATAAACCAAATAGGGAGAAAGCCTCCGAATACATTTAAAGAAAAAATCATGTGGCTGATTGTGTTCCACTTAAAACTTTTGTATTGACCTTTCTTTGATAACAGTACGGCAATAAGACCGGCCGGAACGGAAACCAACGGCGCAATGGGGATATGCCCGGTGGCAAGTAAAACCAGACTGGGAATGACCGCCGCAAGAAAGATCGAAATCCACCCGGGCGCCTTTGTCAGCATCGTATGGTAGACCGGCGCTGCAAAGAAAGCAAGCAGTTCCGGCATCAGCAAGAAAAGTATTGCAATAGGCATACAAATCACGCCGATGATAACGAAGATTACCAAATAGAGCGCGATAAAAAGACCTGCGGCAATCGCCCCTCTGGAAGACTTTGTGTTTTTTTGATTGTCCATAAAAAACTCCTAATGCAGCAATTGAACAAAGTTTGAATTTTGTATGTTAGATAATGCTAACTACATAAAAAAATAAACACCCACAGAATGAGTGTCTTTCGACAATAAACCGGAGGAGAGAAAAAGTCAAGAAGGCGTTTTTTGACAGCAGGCGTATTTATTCGTGCGGATGGTTATCTCACATGCTGCGCCGTAACAAAGGATTTTTAACACTGCCTACCTCACTTATGCAGTGTTAAAGAGAGTGGAGGCATCACCTACTGAAATCGCTGTATCCGCTCATAGAGCGCAGCTGCAATAGGTAAAAGCGCCTCTTTTGTATTTTGTGCAGGATCGTCTAACACGGTTTCCAACAGGTCATGCAGTACAAGGCCGAGGTGTTTGCCTGCCGGAATACCGATAGCCATTAGATCTTTTCCGTTTACCGCTAAGTCTTTAAGACTATATACGCCTTCTTCTTTTAAAATTTTATTAATCCGTGCCGTAAATTCTACAAGGAAGTACGGCTCCGTATAGGTGCCGGTGAGCCCGAATACATCCGCTTTTCTTAACGCAAATAAATCGTCGATATTTTCTTTCCCAACTCGGACGATAAAGCGGCGGACGGCTGCATCTGTCCATGAATAGTCATAATGGAACATATGCTCTGCAACTAAATGTGCGGTTTTATCTATTTCGGCATTGGAGTATTTGAGACGTCGCATAATGCTGCGGGTCATCTTTTCAGAGACGGCCTCATGGCGATAAAACGTGCAGCTGCCGTCCGCCGCTTCTTTGCGGACAGCGGGTTTTCCGATATCGTGGAAAAGCCCCGCGAGCCGGATATGAATATGGTCCATCCCTGCGGGACAAGCGTTGCATACCAGAAAGCTGTGGTCGAGCACATCAAAACGGTGATAACTTCCCTGCCGGACACCGCGGCATGCTATCAACTCCGGGATAAAGAGCTTTAGCAGTCCTGTGCTTTCCATGAGGTGCAAGCCGGTGAGTGGGGCAGGGCAGGCAAGCATTTTGGTAAATTCCTCGCGAAACCGTTCGATGGAAATTTTTTGAGTGATATGCAGCGCTTGCGAGATTGCGGCCAATGTATTGACGTTGACGGTAAAGCCGAGCTGCGCTGCAAAACGGACGGCACGAACGGGGCGTAATCCGTCCTCTAAAAATCGGTCAAGCGGATTTCCCACCGTTTGAATGAGACCGGCACGGATATCCGCTCTGCCGTTAAAGGGATCGACAATTCTACCGTCCGGCAGGGAAACCGCAATCGCGTTCATAGTAAAGTCGCGGCGTGCAAGGTCATCTTCAATTGTTGCCGTATACGAGACTGCGGCAGGATGCCGTCCGTCGATATATTCCGATTCGGTACGGAAAGTCGTGCATTCGATATGCTTATTTTTATAGATGACGGTAACGGTACCGTGCTCTATGCCGGTTGGAATGGTTCGCCTAAATAGGCGCGTTACTTCCTGCGGCGGTGCATCGGTTGCAATATCCCAATCGTTCGCCTCTTTTTTTAAAAAAAAATCGCGAACTGCGCCGCCGACAAGATATGCCGAAAAACCTGCATTTTTGAAATATCCGCTGATTTCTTTGAGCAGCGGCGGAACGGGAAATTTTTGTTCCATAGTTTTGTACTTCAGTATCGAATTCCGGTTAGATAAAGAATCGTAAATCTTTTCTGCCGGTCATATTGAATCGATACGCTGCAATATAGGTTCCCGTTATTGCGGTTAATGCGTTGATCGCTGCTGCAACGGCTCCGATAAAAAATGCTGCCGGCCGTAAAATCAGATAGCCTGATTCAAAACCTCGTCCGTAAAGCGTACATACTGAAGCCAGTGCAATGTATGTTCCTCCTGTGGGAAATCGTCCGAGTAAACACGAGAATAAAGAAGCTGTCCCCACCAGTCGGAGCATATCTTGAAAGTTGAGGGGCAGGCTTGAGTAAGACTTCAAGATCACAATGAAACTCACGGTAATTACTAAGGCTGAACCTGCTCTGCCGAAAATGGAGAAAATAGGAAGAGCAACGGAGGAAATACGTCGACGCACACCAAGGCTTTCGTTGGAGTGGCGTAGTAATACGCTCAACGCAACATGAGTATCTTGTGAAACAAAGGCTGCCAGCATAGGCGCAAGGCTTGCGTAGATGACTCTGTAGGGGTTTATGTCGCGACAAAAAAGCTTTAATAATGCGGGATAAATAACAAGTGCAACAATTAACAGATCGATAAGGAGTAGAATTGCAAAGTCGGCAAACACCGTAGTCAGCAGCATTTCGTGAAATTTAACTACCCAATAGGCTGAAACGGCTACCATACCGAATACTAGCATATCCACAAAGAATACCAGTACCGCATAAGAAATCCGTGTAAGAGAGTCGATAAGCGTAATAGTCGGCTTTGCAATATTTTTGTCAACCGCGCATCCTGCTCCTGCAAATCCGCCGAAAATACAAAGCGGTAGAATATATGTCCCGTTGATAACGGCTTCGAACGAACTTGAAGGGAGCAATTGCAGCAGCGATTCTTTAATGCCGAGCGCTTGTATGTCGGATATGCTTTCAACGAAAATGGGAATTCGCGTCGGCGTATGAATGATGACCGACAGTAAGCCGATAAAGGAAAGCAGTAATGCCGCAGCGCAGATAATAAGGCTTGTAATAAGCGCGAGTTTAAACAAACTTCTGTTTTCGCGTAATTCGAAGATGCTGAGCGTAAATCCGAAGAATACGGCCGGATAGAGGGCATACCGCCCAAACTGTATCGCGGCTTTTGATAAAAATTCCGAAGCCTGTACAAACAGCGTATTTTCGGCTCCTGCAACGAGGGCAAAGGTTATACCCAACACAATGCCGATAAGATATTTTAACCAAATTTTCATACTGTTTGAGTGTAACTCAAACAGTATACTGCGTCAACGCCGCACGCTGCGGGTAAACGCATCAGGCAGTTATGACAGCCCTGCAAAATATATAGGCTGTTCAACCAGAGTTTCGCTGCTACGCAGCTCAAATGGTCTACCAGCCTATATATTTTGCAGAATTGGAGCTATTTCCCTGATGTGTTTACCCGTCTACTGGAAAAATGTGCGAAATTTTGGATAAAATTTCGCACAATTAGATTTTTAGAGAAGGCGAGAAACGGCAGGTATTAAACCCTCGTATGAATAAAGTGCGCGGGTTTCGACATGATAACTCGGGGCTGTCCAAAAACTTTTTGAAATTGTGACGAATTCATTCCCAGCATTTACCCCAGTAAGCATCAGCATCCGGCCCTGTAAGTTTAACAGTATTGTGCCACATAAAATCTATCTGTGTAGCTGTAAGTCCAAAACCAAGATGAAACTCACCAAATGTAAGATACACATCCCAGTTACTAAGATCCGCAAAATTGTTTACAAATGGATTGATTTTTATAAAATCCTCCACTTTGTTCTTTGCAAGTTTCTTTGCATCTTCATCACTTAATGTTTGACTTGGAACTGCTTTATATGCCTCATACTGAAGTTTTTTTGGAAGCTTGATATTAATGATATCTTCCTCCAAATCATCCAGTAACTTACTTGGCTCCTTCCCTAAGGAAATCTTTACCATGGTTGATAATTTAAGCATATGAACTACAGGAAGGTTATAATTATGCTTCATATCATCCTTTTTATCTGGATATTCTGCATCATCCGCAGGTGGTGGAATAATATTTTTATTATTATAAACCGAATTTATATAGTAAGGACCAACTTGAAACGAATAAACCTGATTCTTATCATTACTATTAATAAAGGTAATCCACCATCTAAAATAATTAGGACAACATATATTATAGAAATATATTTCGGGTTTTCCATCATCCAAGCCTCTGATAATATAATCAGTGCTAAGATCATTAACCCTATAAACATTTTTAAGCTTACTACCAGAATACTGATGTAAGGTAGGATTGGTTTTAAATGTTAACCAAGGATAGCATTGTTCATAAAAAAAATGCTTACCTTCAGATTCCGACTTAACAATGTTCCACTTCCACTCCAAGGCATCAGCCAAAGTATTAAAGCCATAACTATCCTCATCCGGTAAATAAGGAGCTGGTGTACTAGACCCCGATCCATTTAAAAATATCTTGTTTATTTTATTTTTTAAATCTGCAACACTTTCATACAAACCTCCAATGGTGGGTGTTACACCGTGACCAGGGTCAAACTTGGAAGATATCAGATATAATTTCTTCGATTCATCGCCTTTCTTACGACCTAAGTTAAAAGGATTCATGTTATCCTTAAGCTCCTTTTGGGACTTATCAGAGTTAATACCTGATACATCGAATGTGTGGAAGTATGTCTCTTGATTAATTTTACCCAATTTCTTTGCTGCCAACTCTTCAATCAGTTGATCTGAAGTTTTACCGGGTACAGGATCTGTAGGCTTTGGCGGATTAGGCGTATCAGGCTTCTTATTCTTGTCTTCAACCTCGGGCTTAGATTTCTCAGGGTTATTACCATGGCTAC
>CAJPTT010000207.1 GCA_905373565.1 uncultured Treponema sp.
CATCGCATCTAAATCTAAGGAAACTGTCCAAAAACTGAAGTTTTTGGACAGCCCCTTAATTATAAGATTGAACACTAATCCTTGGCAGCTTAGCCTGATTGTCAGCATGAAAAAGATTTGTATATTTTCAAAAGATTGACTGATTTTACCCCGAACACTATAATATTACGCTATGAAACGAAAATTGATAACTTCAGCCCTTCCTTATGTGAATAATATCCCGCATCTTGGGAATTTAATCCAAGTTTTGTCCGCCGATGTCTTTGCACGTTTTTGTAGGCTCCGCGGATATACGAGTTTATATGTATGCGGTACCGACGAATACGGTACGGCAACTGAAACAAAAGCCCTCGAAGAAGGGAAATCGCCGCGCGAATTGTGCGACTACTACCATGCGATCCACCGCGATATTTATCATTGGTTCAATATTGCATTTGACTACTTCGGACGTACCTCCACACCTCAGCAGACAGAAATCGTGCAGGGGATTTTTAAAGATATTGAAAAAAACGGCTTTATAAAAGAACATTCGATGGAACAGCTCCATTGTGCACACTGTAACCGCTTTTTGGCAGACCGCTATGTACGCGGCACCTGTCCCCACTGCGGCTACGAAGATGCGCGCGGCGATCAGTGTGAAGCCTGCGGCAAACTGCTGGAGCCGACCGAGCTGAAAGCTCCCCGCTGTTCAACCTGCGGAGCCGCTCCGGAGCCGCGCAGTACCAAGCACCTCTACATCGACTTACCGGGCATCGTACCGCAGTATGAACCGTGGATGCAAAAGGCAAGCGTAGAAGGTCAGTGGAGCAACAACGCCGTGCAGATGACCAAAGGCTGGCTGCGCGACGGTTTACAGGAACGCGCCATCACCCGCGATCTTAAATGGGGAATCCCCGTTCCGAAAGCAGGCTTTGAAGACAAGGTGTTCTATGTCTGGTTTGATGCCCCGATCGGGTATATCTCCATTACAAAATGCTTTACCGATTTAATTGGCATCGATTGGAAAAACTGGTGGCTTGAGCAAAACGACATCGAGCTGTTTCAGTTTATCGGAAAAGACAATATCCCCTTCCATACGGTGATTTTCCCCAGCTCGCTCATTGCGTCGGGGAAGGATTGGGTAAAGCTCCATCATATTTCAAGCAGCGAGTACCTCAACTACGAGTCCGGCAAGTTCTCCAAATCGAAGGGAATCGGCGTGTTCGGTTCCGATGCCAAGGATTCGGGGATTCCGGCGGATATGTGGCGTTTCTATATCTTCTATAACCGCCCCGAAAAGAACGATGCCCTGTTTACGTGGAAGGATTTTCAAGAGCGCGTAAACAGCGAGCTGGTCGGGAACCTGTGTAATCTGATAAACAGGACGCTCACCTTTGTGTCGCGCTATTATGACGGCGTTATCCCACAGCGGGATGGGATGGCTTCCGCCCGTGAGGATGTCCGCTCGGTTACGGAAGGCTTGCGCGCTGCAGCAAAGTACAGCATTGAAAAAATTACTGCACTGCTTGAAGAAGCGGAACTGCGCGATGCCTTCCACGAGCTGTTTGCGCTTTCCTCCGTTGCCAACAAAGCCTTCCAAGACGGAGAGCCGTGGAAAAACCGCGAGGCTGATCCCGAAAAAGCGGAAGCGCTCCTCTTTGAACTGTGCTATTTAATCAAGGATTTGCTGATATTGATGCACCCCTATATGCCTGAATACGCCGATGCGGTTGCATCGTTTTTAGGTATTAAAATATGGTCGGGCAATGTCTTTGACTGGGAACATCCCGTGCAGCCCCGTCCCGAAAATGCCCTTGCATGGGAAAACCTTTTGGAGCGGAGCGGTTTGGAGCGGGTACAAAAGCCTGCAATCATCTTTAAAACGCTGGAAAACGATGCGATTGCGGCGTATCGCGAACGCTATGCAGGAAGTCAGAAAGAACGCGCCGCGCAAGCCGGAAAACAGGCTGGCGGAAAGCAAGCAGGCGGAGAGCAGGGCGGAAAAAAACAGCAGAATGCAGGAGGCAAAACTACCTCCGGAAATGCCGCTCAAAAATCGCCGGAAAAGCAGAAAGCCAAGCCGGAATGGGCGGATATTCCTCCCGAAAAGCTGTTTACCGATTATATTTCGTTAAAAACCGCGAAAATCATTTCTGTGGAAAAACACCCCGATGCGGATAAGCTCTTTGTGGAAACCATTGACGACGGCTCGGAAGGCGGGCGGATTATCCTTTCCGGCTTAGCGCCGTATTTTGCGCCGGAAGAGTTGGTTGGCGCGGATATTATCCTCGCAGAAAACTTAAAGCCGCGGAAAATGCGCGGAATTGAATCGAAGGGAATGCTCTTAGCGTCCCACTATACCGATGCGGACGGAACCGAGCGGGTTGAGCTGGTTGGGATGCCCGGTGCGGCTGCCGGTACGCCGGTAACACTGGAGGGCGCCGGAGCAGCTACGCCGCCGGCACAGAAACCGCAAGCTATTGATGCGGAGCTGTTTTTTGCGGTACCCTTTACGGTAGAAGATTTCCGTGTATGCGCTGCGGGGCAACAGCTGCTGGTAAACGGCAAACCGCTCGTAATGAAGCACGTTAAATTCGGCACGGTACAGTAATTAGTAGGGGGGGGAAGACACGTTTTTCCAAGCGGGGCATACACTGCGGCATCATTGCAATGACTGTCCGTGCAAACGCAGTTTTTTTATCAGTGATCTTTCCTTAATCCCGAATCGGGTTTTAACAATCCTGCAACCTTTCCCCGTACCGTGCTCATGTTCACACTTCCTTTATTCGTTCGGAAGGGATGCATCCTCTGTGTTCTGCGCCGGGGTTGTTGATTTGATACCACCGTATCTCATTAGCGGAAAGCGGTACGTCAAAGCCGCTCCCGTCTCCACAAAACACGGTTGTTGTCTGCGGTTCGTACGTATTGTTAACGACACAGTATTTACCGTTTTTAATGTAAGCATGGACTTCAACATTACAATTTGAACTGAACCACGTATGAATCTGCTTTTCGGCATGCGTTCCCCATAAGACGGCGCGGTACAGAAGGCGCGTGTTTTCAAAACTGTAAGGAAGCCCGCTGATATACACTGCACGGCCTTTCCCATAGTCATTAACGGCAAACTGCACTTCTTTATCTTTTTGCACAAGGATAACCGTACCGTCAAGCGCATAGATATTCTTTTTCCCCTCACCGAAATCGATCGCGGCAGCTCCGCCCGTACAATCCTCAGTAATAAAATGACGGTGAGTGTCCCAATTATATTTATCGTAATTGAGCGTAAAGCCGGTCTCTTTTTCTATCCCCAATACATCGGCAAGCTGAATAAACCGCCCCTGATATTGATGTCCGGACGGCTCACCGATTCCGATAAAAGCGCCGCCGTTCCATACAAACCGGCGTATCGCTGCGGGTATCGCCGGATCTTCCCAATAACTGCCGCCGGTATGCGCCGTATCTGCATCGCCGACATTGATAATCACATCAATATCATCAAGCAAAGAAGGATCGGTTTTTAGGTCGTCAAAGCTGATAAACCGGACGTCAAACGGCGCACCGGATAAGGCTTCAATAACCCCCGCATAGCTGTAATTCTGCTTTTGATAGAGCGCATGATGCACCATGTGGCACCCCCACGCGCGCATTTTTCCCCAACAATTCAGCACGGCAACCGTTTTAACGCAGTACGGAGTTGTCCCCTTGATGTTCTCATACAGGGTACGAAATTCATCGGTTACGTCGGCAATGTAGTCCACAAAATCGGGAAACGCAAGCGCAAGTTTCAGGTACCCTCCGTACCCGATACGGTCGATAGGCTTACGCAACAGCGCTCTCCGCGCCGTTACCCAATTTATTTTCGCTTCCTTTACGGGGTCTCCACCCGCATGAAACGTATCGGGAAAAAAATACGGCAAAAAACGGCCTTCGGTATACCGCACACCGGGGATATCACTGATAAGGCGGAGCGTGCTTCCGTTTCCGACACTGCCGACAACCGCATCAAGGCCGATCGTTTTAAACTCTTCCAAAAACGGTTCGGTTCCTATCCAATGGTCACCTAAAAACATCATCGCTTCTTTACCGCACGCGTGGGTAATATCTACCATCTCTTGAGCGAGTTTTGCCACCTCACGGCGCTGAAAGGTTTGAAAATCCTTATATTCTTTCGACGGAATACGATATTGATTGTTAAAATACCCTTGATCGATAATATATTCAGGACGGAACGGATAACCGACTTCTTTTTCGAAGCGCTCAAGAATATACGGCGAAACGGAGGCGGAATAGCCGTACCAATCGACATACTTTTCGCGTGCGCGCTCATCAAAGAGCAAGGTAAATTGATGAAAGAAGGTGGTAAAACGGATAACATCGATATAGGGATGTTCTGCGATAAACTTCCGAAGCCGCTCCATGGTGAACGCATGGGTTTTCGGCTGGCGTACATCAAAGGTAATCTGATGCTCCGTATTTTTCCAGTCATTAACAACAGCATTGTACATGTGCACCGGATCCCACATAATAAAGGCGAGAAAACTCACCGTATATTGATGGAAAGATTCGGCGTGTGGGATGACAACCGTTCCGGATTCTTCATCGTAGTTCCAGCATTCAGGCGGCACTACCGTACCGGTAGTACGGTCTATTACCTCCCACCACCGCTGCCGGTCTTTCGGGTTTACTTTCAGCATATCGGGATACAGGCCTTTCATCAGTTCAATCCGGACATTCGATTCGGAAGCGGTGTAAAAAGGCGTCATAATATACATCTGCTGAATTTCGTCGGGATTTGCCCGCGCCCACTCATTATCTTTCCGCGTTGTATAATATGTCGAATAGATTTTCGCATCGATTGTGCGGAGCGCTTCGGGAAAATCCGTACCGTCACAGTCCCTTACCGCATCGGCGCCCCAGCGTTGCATAATTTCTCGTGTTTCAGGAACGATATCGACATCCGTCGGAATAGTAACCCGTCCCTGCTGCATAGCATTATCTTTCATCTTCAAATTCCTTTTCAGGCGGCATATAAATAAACCTGTTCGGAAACTTCCGTTTCTGAACAGGTTACCTTGCAATGCGATGTTCTAAAT
>CAJPTT010000208.1 GCA_905373565.1 uncultured Treponema sp.
TCATCACCGAGAGCATGAATGAGATGGCATCCGGCGCGGTGCAGATCAACAACGCCGTGCAGGAAGTCAGCGAGATAACACAGAAGAATAAGCGGAGTATTGAAGCGCTGGCAAGTGAAGTGAGCAAGTTTAAAACATAACGATCTAATTGTATTGCAGAAGATATTTTCGACTGATTTCCTCACCGTGTCATACGTTTTATAAAAAAAGCATAGACAGATTCTTTTCAAAAAGGTTTTAATACATTAGAATAAAGAACTGGATTATGGCACAGATTATAGACGGTAAGAAATTGGCCGAAACATTAACCGAAGCGATAACGCAAGAAAACACCGCATATTGTAAAAAGCATCCGCGGCCCTGCCTCGCGATTGTATCATCGGGAAGCGACCCTGCCTCGCAGGTGTACATTAAAACGAAGGTGCGGGCGCTGGAAAAAGCGGAAATGCAGAGCAGAATTATTCCGTATGCAGCCACGATAAGCGAACAGGAATTAGCAGCCTGTGTGCAAACGTTGAATGCCGACGATACGGTTGACGGCATTTTGATTCAGCTGCCCCTACCCGCTTGACAGCAGGAGAATATTGGCGCCGCTCGATCCGGCGAAAGACGTCGATGGCTTTACACCGGAAAATTTGGGACGATTGCTTACCGGCAGTCAGGGCTTTATCCCCTGTACGCCGCAGGGCATTATGTATGCGCTGCGGGAATACGGTATCCCCGTGAGCGGCACCCATGCGGTTATTGTCGGACGATCTGCGATTGTCGGGAAGCCCCTTGCCGCCTTGCTCACTGCCGCGGACGCAACTGTCACGCTCTGTCATAGTAAAACAAAAGACCTTGCCGCAATCACTCGGCAAGCGGATATTTTGATTGCAGCAGCGGGTCATCCGGCGCTTATTACCGGCAGCATGATAAAAAAAGGCGCCGCGGTTATCGATGTGGGGATTAATCGCATTCCCGATCCTACTGCACCTAAAGGCAGCAGGCTGACCGGCGATGTTGACTTTGAAAGCGCAGCCGAACAGGCAGCCTGGATTACTCCGGTACCCGGCGGTGTCGGCCCTTTAACCGTAGCGATGGTACTGCGGAACACCCTGCGTGCCGCACAGCTCCGGCACGGCTGCTTGCCGACATCTGAAAGCATATAACGCATCCGTGGCGATAGATGAACGGCGGGTATTAAACCGCACGAATAAAAATTCCCATTGGGACAGCTGCTTAAGCAGAGGCTGTCACAGGTAACACCGGATGCTAGTTCTCACCCGCAGCACGGCGCAAACCGCTCGACACACAAACCCCGCAGCGCCGGATACAGTAACAACAGATAAACCGGCGGTTATGTCCGGCATATTGGTATCCATCCCCGAAGCAGCGGCAGAGCTTACCGTAAAAAAATCGGTGTTCCGCGCCGAAGTATTCTACACGGACAATGCAACGGAAGCAAAAGAAATCATAAAACGGCAAAAAGAACGGTACCGCGATGCCCGACATGTAGTACACGCGTTTGTTATCGGCGAAACCGGCGCGATACTCGGCTGCAGCGACGACGGAGAACCTGCGGGTACAGCTGGACAGCCGGTACTTGCCGTTCTTAAAGGCAGCGAAATTACCAATATTCTCGTAACGGTTACTCGCTGGTTCGGCGGCACCTTATTGGGAACGGGCGGCTTAGTCAAAGCGTATTCCGCTACGGCAAAAGAGGCGCTTGCAAAAGTGCATACGGAACCGCTTATTCAAAAAGCGGCGTTTACCTGCGAATGCAGCTACGATAATCACAACCTGCTGCTCCGTGCCGCTGCCGCTCTGCCGATAAGCTTTGCACAAACGGAATTTACACAAACCGTCCGGCTAAGCGGCTCAATCCCGCTTGCATACTGCGGCGAATTTGCACAGCTCGTTACGGAAATCACTAAGGGCGCTTCTTCGGTGAAATTTTCAGAATAGAAACTCATTCTAAAAACGGATATATTTCCAAAGGAGGAAAAGATGTTCAACAGCATCAGCGGAACGCTGACCGGTAAAACGGCGGAGTCCATCTACATAGAAACACACGGTATTGAATGGGAAATTCTTGTATCCGCCCTGAGCGCAGACCGATTCGGAGCTGCGGGCAGTACGGTACGAGTCTATACATGGCTCTACCACCGGGAAGATCAGATGAGACTGTTCGGTTTTTTGACGCCTGCAGAGCGGAGTCTGTTTTTAGATTTAACAAAAGTCGAAGGCATCGGTCCGAAGCAGGCGCTAAAGATTCTTTCCGGACTTGACGGCGCAGCGCTGGAAGCAGCTCTTGAGGCAGGAGACGTTGCGCGATTACAAAGCATCCCCGGTATCGGAAAGAAAACAGCGCAAAAGATGGTGCTTGCCTTAAAGGGACAGCTCACCGGATTACACGATACGGAACGGGTGGAGACGGCAAAAAAATCGGAGTTTGAAGATATCATCACCGCCCTTATCAATATGGGATACGATCGAAAGCGTGCTGCAGAAACGGTCGAATCGGTTGCGCAATCAATGCGGGCGAAAGGCGTTGACCCTGCTGCAAAAGAAGAAGAGCTGTTCCGCACCGCGATTGTCAACTTGAGCTCAACATAGCTTTTGACCAAAGACCGGACTTCTGCAGCGGCGCTTAGGTTGATGTACCGGCAAGTTCCCGTACTCATGTCAATCGGGGCAGATTGGCTATAGTCCGCTTGCTGTGAACAGAGGCAAGAACCGCACAGCATATACCAACCGCAAAGGCGGCTGCCGAAAATATCACACGCTGCATTCCGCTTTCCGGCGCAATAACCGGAAGGCGTGCAAAAAAATCCGCTAACGCAAAAATTATCCGGTACGCGGCATTCAGTCCGTATCCAAGCAGCGGACTCGTGAAAGGGAAAATAAGCGCAAGCGGAATACAGATAAGCCCCGCAATGAGAAAAACCGAAACGAGCGGGCTGACCACGCACGAAGCAATTACCCCCGCCGCTGCGATATTCCCGATTGCAAAAATAACAATCGGAGCGGTGAAAAGCTGTGCGCCGACAGATGCGGAGATACTGCCTGCAAAAGACGGAGGTATTTTTCCGGCCATAAACCGAGCGCACGCCTCGCCGAAGATGATGATACCTGCACATGCCCCATACGAAAGCATGAAGCCGAGCGTTATTGCTTCGGCGCCGGCGATTGCGATATGCACGGTCAACATAGCGCACAGCACCGACAAAGGCGGCGGCTTTAACCCGAGCGCTCTCCCTGCGGCGGCGATACATACCATTCCCAATGCACGGTTCAGCGAAGGCGCAGAACCTGCAAACCAGACAAAAAGAAAGACCGCTGCAAGCGAAAACCATGCTGCCCTGCTCTTATGCCTGAATATTCTGCCGCCTTGCAGCGCCGCCGTCCCGATTAACGAAAGGTGCATCCCCGACAGCGCAAGGATATGAGCAAGTCCGGCGTTGCGGAACGCTGCGATGCATTCTGCAGGTAAGAATGCTTTATCTGCAGCGAGCAGCGCAAGCAAAAGGCCGCCTGCCTCTCCCCAACCGTATAGCATCCGCATAAAAGCAAAGCGGAAAAATGCACGGAGACGGCTGAGCGGAGAGTTCCATCCGAGAAATACCGGCTGCACCGGCCGCGCATAAAACACCGTTCCCGTCTTACCGAACTTTCCTTGAACCGCAAGCCTCATCCCTCGTACATAAAACCGGCATTCTTGCGGATTTCGCAAAGCCTCTGCAAATACAGCCGTACCGGACAGTAGCGGCGCTACCGATTCGGATTGCTCCGCTCTGCCGATGCGGGTAATACCTCCTGAATATGTTCCGCGGACAAGCGCTGCCGGAACAAAGAGCTGCATGACACCCGATGCGGAAAATTGTTCATTGCGGGCGGTGCTGCACGCAATCAGCTTTACCGGTATGCGGTAATAATCGGTACCTGCCGGAACAGGCTCTGCGGTTAATTCTGCAATAACCATCCGTACTATAGGCAGTGCAACAAGTGTTTGAGGCAGGCGCTGTTCTCTTTGCAAAGCACGAGCAGAATAAGAGCTGATTGCAATTCCGGCAGCCGCACAAAAGGCAAACCGAAGTGCAAACCATACACGACGCATACGAATCACAGTTCGGTGATTCCGGACGCGCCGCTCCCGGCATTTTAAATTTAGAAACGGCAGCTTGCTTGCTACGGATACCGCTATTAAAAACACCGATAGCACGCAAACTAATAAAACCGCCGTCAAAAAAATAAAAGATACAATATGTACGCCGGTGTACGTAAACGCATAAAGCGTATAAAAAACAGCTGCCGATGCCGCAGCAATAATCGTAACAGGCGGGACAATATGTCTACTATCCATACTAACCTCTTACGATTCATTATGCGACACCGGCGGCAAAATGGCAGGTAATTACAGACGGGAACCTCTAAAAATTTCCGTTTTTAGAACGGCTGTCTTGATTTGGTATTTTGATATGGTACAGCGTATGATTATCCGGATTCCCTTTAAATCGTATCTCTTGCTTCTGTACGGTATCGGTAACGGATAGAATGGCACGTTTAACGGAGCGGTTATTAAAAAGAGCTTCGGAAATAACGATCTCATTCGGAAGCGCAGTATAGGTGATATCAAGCGCACTGTTGACTGTTAAACCGATATAATCGAGCAGGTTATTCAAGGTAACCATCAACACAGGACCGCTGTGTAAGCCGATTTTAATTTCCAACTGTTCACCTACCGGCTTATTTTTGCTGTAGTTTGCCAACTGTTGCAATGCTTTCACAGCTGTTTGAAAAGCCTTACCGGGATCGATAAAAGTTCCCATAACGACCCCGCCGATTGTTTTAACCGGTACGCCGCCGCATTTTGCAATCGTATCAAAAAGAATCTGCACGTACTTTTTTATCAATACAAATGTTTTTTTATCGCCTAATGAAGCATACAGTTTCGTCGAATTGGTAATGCTCGCAAAGAGAATCGTTGCATTTTGCAGTCGAAGCGTTTGATCGCCGACAAGCACTTCGGAACGCATCAATTCGCGATATAAATTATTTTGTATAATAT
>CAJPTT010000209.1 GCA_905373565.1 uncultured Treponema sp.
AGCCGCTCTTTTTTGCGACAAACTTAATCACTTTCAAAATAGAAAAGATGGAAGCGACAACGATGACCGTCAGATACACACTCTGATACAACATGGCAAAGAACACGGCGATAATCGTACACACGGAAGAAACAAACTGCGGCATTGACTGCGTAATCATCTGCCGGAGTGTGTCGGTGTCGTTGGTGTAGCGGCTCATAATATCACCGTGCGTGTGCGTGTCGAAATACCGAATCGGCAGGCGCTGCATTTTCGCGAACATCTCATCGCGGATCCGCTTGAGTGTCCGCTGCGCAACATTGATCATCAAACGGCTGTAAATCCATGAACAGAGGACACCGGTGCCGTAAACCGCTGCCATAACGATGAGCGCCCGTAGCAGTCCGGTAAACACCGGAGTACTTTGCACAAGCAGCGGCATAATATACTGATCAATCAATACTTGCAGGAATAGAGAGGCGGCGGCGGTTGCGCCTGCGCTTAATAAAATACAGACCGTCACAACCGCAAGGATGCCCCTGTACTGTTTCTGATAGGAAAGAAGCCGTTTGACGGCAGGCATAGAAAGTTTCATTTCCGGTTTTGCACCGTGAGCAGGTTTCATATTATGCATCGGAACCTCCGATTTTTGTTGTGGTGGTTTGATGAAAAATGTACTTCCTTGTACATTTTTCATCGGCGAGTTTCGGTGTGCCGAAACATCGCTTCTCTGACAGGATGTCAGTGGTTCTAAACAGTATCGAGTTTTTCATTTATGAAAAACTCGAAGTTCAGAAATGTCCACGGATGGACATTTCTGAACGATGCCATCCGTTCCTTTTTGTTGTGTTTCAAAGACTTCTTTGTAGATGGCGCTTGTATGCAGCAATTCATCATGTGTGCCAACCGCAGTAATTGCCCCGTTGTCAAACACGAGGATTTTATCCGCGTGCTGTACGGAAGAAATCCGCTGCGCAATAATGATCTTTGTTGTGTCCGGCAGGAAGTCTTTAAATGATTTTTGAATCAGTGCGTCTGTTTTCGTGTCTACCGCACTGGTTGAATCATCGAGGATTAAAATCTTAGGTTTTTTGAGCAACGCCCGCGCAATACAGAGCCGCTGTTTTTGTCCGCCGGAAACATTGGCTCCTCCCTGCTCGATACGGGAGTTATACCCATCCGGCATTGCCTCGACAAATTCGGCAGCGCAGGCGAGGCGGCACGCTTCGGCAATTTCCTCATCACTTGCGTGTTCATTCCCCCACTGCAAATTACTCTTTACCGTACCGGCAAACAATTCATTTTTCTGCAAGACCATTGCTACCGCATCTCGCAGCGTTTTTACATCGTAGTCTTTTACGTTTACACCGCCCACGCTGACCGAGCCTGAGGTAACATCGTACAAGCGGGGAATGAGCTGCACAAAGGAGGTTTTGGAAGAACCCGTGCCGCCGATAATCCCCACCGTTTCTCCAGACCGGATAACAAGGTTCGCATTGTCGATCACTTTTTTATCGGCATCCGCAGTATACATAAAATCGGCATTGGTAAAGCATATCTCTCCGTTTTTTACCTCCATCACGGGATGCTCAGGATTGGTGATGTCCGGCTGCTCATTCAAAATTTCTGCAATGCGGTCTGCTGAGGAACGGGAAATGGTGATCATCACAAAGACCATCGAAAACATCATCAAGCTCATCATAATTTGAGAGGCATACGAAAACAGCGCCATCAGCGATCCGGTGGTGAGCCCCTGTGCAGCATTGTTTCCGCTCGCAACAATCTCCTTTGCACCGAACCACGAAATCAAAATCATACAGGTATAAATACACAGCTGCGCCATCGGCATTATCAGCGTAATGTATCGCTCCCCTTTTGAAAAGCCCTTGTAAATCGATTCGGAAATGTTTTCAAACTTGGTAATTTCGTACTGCTGCCGGTTAAAGGATTTTACCGCCCGGACACCGCGTATGTTTTCCTGCACCACATTGTTGAGCTTATCGTAGGTTTTAAAAACAGTTCTGAATATCGGGTACACCTTCCGGATAATCAAAAAGATACCGAGTCCCAAAAGCGGAATCATACAGAGAAAGATGAGGGAAATGTTCGTACTGATTCTAAACGATGCAATCATCGCAAAGATCATCATCCCGGGTGCGCGCACGGCAAGTTTTACCAGCATCTGATAGGAATTGAGCACGTTTGTTACATCGGTGGTAAGCCGCGTTATAATGGAAGAAGGTGAAAATTTGTCGATGTTGGAAAAAGAAAAAGTCTGCACGTTGTTGTACATATCCTGCCGCAGATTTGCTGCAAAACCTGCCGATGCCTTTGCTGCGGTAACCGACGAAAACACCCCCGTCAGTAATTGAATAAGCGCAAAGACCAAAAGCGCCGCCCCGTACTTGAACACCGTTTGCATAGCTCCGGCTTCAATTCCAAAATCAATGAGATACGCCATACAGAAGGGGATGATAATTTCAAACACCACCTCCGTAATTGTCAGCAGCACTGCGATAACGGATGTCCGTTTATATTCCCGCAGGCTTTTTGATAAACTCTTCAGCATGATGACTTATCGTAGCACAGTCTAAAAAAAATGAATATACAGGCAGGTAGGAATGCAGAAAACATATACGCGACCTGTTCGACAACGAAGTTATCGAACAGGTCGACGAGTTCTAAATCGCACAAATCTACTCTCTACACTTTAAATTGTTGTACCTCATCCGCTAAACTTTTAATGCTTTCCTGATTTTGCCGAGTGATAGTACTGACTTCCTTCATAGCAGTATTTATTTGCATAACTTTTGTAACCATCCTATTCATATTATCAGTGATGGTGGTGGTTATAGAATCCAATTTATGCATACCGGCTGCCGCACTTTCTCCTCCTTTAAGCATTTCTATTGCACTACCGGAAGCGGTTGCGGTAACCGTGTTAATATCTCTCATTGCTGTAAGAACTTCTTGACTGCCGTTTTCTTGTTCACGCATGGCAGAAGTCAACTGCGTACTCATTTGTTTAACATTTTCTGCGAGGGCAAAAATAGCATTAAATTTTTCTTCTGCAATTTTTGATGAAGCAGATAGTGTTTCAATTTCGCTGCTTAATGCTTTCAATGTCGCAGAAATTGTTTTTCCTTGTATAGAAGACTCTTCTGCAAGCTTTCTAATTTCATCAGCAACAACGGCGAACCCTTGACCGGCTTCTCCTGCATGAGCCGCTTCAATCGCCGCATTCATTGCCAATAAATTGGTTTGACTTGCAATATGCTGAATGACACTTGAAGCTTCAATTAAACTGCCTGATTCTTCGGCTATTTTCTGTGTTATATTATTTGAATTAACAAGCGTATCTTTACCATCAGCAGTTGCCGCACTAAGTTCCTTGATAACTCCATCCGTTTTTTCAAGCGTTTGGGTAATCAAACTAATATTCGCGGTCATTTGTTCAATAGAGTTTGAAGATTGTGTAACACTTTTTGTCTGAATATCTATGCAGTCATTCAGATTTTGCACACTTTTGATAATTTCTTGAATAGCATTGGATGTATCATCAACACCTTCATTTTGAATAAACGTTTGCTGTTTTACTCCGGCAATATTGGTATTTATTTCAGTAACAGCCTCAACAGTGTTGGTCATATTTATTGAAAGGTCGTTTCCGATTTGCTGCATAGCATCAAGGTGTTGTTTAATTTGCTTCATCGCAATTTCCAGTTTTTCAATCGTTTTATTAAAATACTTTGAAAGAAGCGTCATTTCATCATTGCCGGTAACAGGGAGCCGTACGGTTAAATCGCCTTCACCTTCTGAAATATTCTTTAATGCCGAAACGGTCGCTCTAATAGAGTGAATAGTACCTCTTGTACTGATATACCCAACGGTAAAACTTAAAAAGATGATACCTAACCCGATGATAATAATGTTTCTTACAATGTCATAAAAAGGCTTTGATATTTCTTCTTGTTCAATAAATAAAATAACTTTCCATTTTAAATCATCAATTGAAAACACTTGTGCATTCCAAGTTTTGCCCTCCATGGTGATAGGTACGTGTCCCTCATTTACATTTTTTAAATTTGCATAATCTTGAATACCGCAATCTTCAACCGTTTTAAAGCTTAAATCTTGATGCCGCGGGTCAGCTAAAATAGTCCCATCAGTTTGTATTAACATAACATGACCGGTTTTACCGATGCGTATATTATTGATGAATGAGGTCAGTTCCCCCAGGCTCACATCTATTCCGATACAGCCCAGAAATTCTCCTGTTTCTGACTTTACGGCACGTGAAAATGTTACGACGGATTCCCCTTTAATAGCTGCTTTATATGCTGAGGTCATAATTGTTTTATTCTCCGCTTCCCGTGCTTGTTTAAACCATGACCGTGTGCGGGGATCATATCCCGGTCGCATAATGTCGCGGGAAGTCACTTGGGCGCCCCATTTTGTTCCCAGATACACTACCGTAAATTCGGGGCGGATACTTTTGATATAGGCAAAAAGATCCGTTAAAGCAGCCTCTTTTTCGGTTTTCGGCATATCTTTGATGATAACATCTGCAGTATCGTTCAAAAAACAATGGAATTGGTCATCGGCTTGTTTTACCAGCGGATATTCAGCAAGTGTTTTCACGGTATTTTTGGTATTAAGGGTAAAACCATGAATGGAGTGTTCAATTACGGCAAATTGTTGTTTCATAAATTGCTGAAATTGTGAGATGTTCATGTTATATACTTGAACACCTATGATTACTCCGGTAGACAATCCAGAGATGATAATTATTAAGACAATTGAAATAATCAATTTTATGCGGATAGAAAATAATTTGATATTTTCAGTCTTGTTTCCTGTCAATACTTTTGCACATTTTTCCATGAGTCAGTATGCTCCTTTTATAAGGATGGCACTATAACATTATTTTTTAAATATTTCCAGTAATTGAGAACTTATTTTGTAAAACACTATTATTCAAGGGTGTATATATATAGAATTTAAACGCAAAGGATTCATAAGTTCAATTTATAATTACCCATT
>CAJPTT010000210.1 GCA_905373565.1 uncultured Treponema sp.
TTTTTGCTATGCTGTACCGTCTTCCGTAGTTCATCATGTTCAAATAAATACGGCAGCAGCTTGTATGTGTCGTCTCCGCCGATTGCGCACAGAATCATATCAATAGACGGATCGGAGAAAGCATCCAATAAATCTTGCGCACGGGCTTCGGGATGACTTTGAAGAAACTCAATTCCTTTACAGGCATTCACAGTAGTAACAACTTCTATCCCATACGCACGTAAACGCTTAAAACCTAATTCTTCCTCGTGCTTAATAAACGGCTCGCCGAGCAAGCCCCGTGAAAGGCTGATAATCGCTAGTTTTTTTACCGTCATGGTTTTGTGTTTCTCCTTCCGGTTTTCTATTATCGGTCTTGTCTCATTATACGGCATAGTTGACGATTTCATCCAGAGGTTTATTCGTGCGGGTTTAATACCCGCCGTTCCTCTACCGCCACGGACGGCGGTGGTTCCGAATGGTACATATCAATCCGTTCTTACACCGTTTTCACGGTAGCCGGGGGATGTCTCAAAAGTTGGTTAGTTTTTGGACAGCCCCTAGGGTTACTCCCCTCTTACTTCCCCCGTACCGTCCAGTCTGCGGTTTCTTCCGAGATACGCCAGAGGTTTTGGTATTCCGGACAGGCTTTAATAAGCTCCGCATGGCGGCCGGAAGCGGCGATGCGTCCGTCTTTGAGCACGATGATGCGGTCTGCGTTCATAATGGACTGCATTTTATGAGCGATAACGATAACCGTTTTATCCCGCACGATTTCGCCTATGGCCTGATTCATCTTTTGCTCGTTTTCAGGATCGATAAAGGCGGTTGCCTCATCCAAAATGACAATCGGCGCATCTTTGAGTATTGCCCGTGCAAAGGCAATCCGCTGCCGCTGTCCGCCTGAAAGTTTACTGCCCGCTTCCCCTGCAAGCGTTGCGTACCCGTCCGGCAGTTCACGGATAAACTCATCCGCCTGCGCTTTTTTTGCTGCGGCAATAATCTCCTCATCGGTTGCGCCTTTTTTGCCGATTCGGATATTGTCGGCAATGCTCTTGTTGAATAGAAACACATCCTGAGAAACGTAGGCAATCTGTTCGTTGAGCGCTTCTAAGCTCATGTCACGGATATTCTGTCCGCCGATTAACACCTCGCCGCCCGAAACATCGTAATAATGCACCAAGAGCTTTGCCGCCGTGCTTTTCCCGCTGCCGCTCGCCCCAACTAAGGCGGTCATCTGCCGCTCTTGCGCCGTAAAGGAAACATTTTTCAGAACTTCCAAATCCTTGTATGCAAACCGAACATTGCGGAACTCGATGTCGTGCCCCATGCCGGAAAACGGCGCCATTCCCGTTTTAAGTTCGGGGTAATCAAATGCCTTTTCCAACGCTTGAATTTTATAACTTGCTTGCGGTACGGCGCCGATAAAACTCATGCAGCGGAGCAGGAGCGGCGCAATTCCGAAAGAAAGACAAATTGTCAAAATGTAGCGGGCAAGGGTCAGTTGACCGAGCAAGATAAGCAGTGTGCCGAAAGGCAGGCTGTATAATAGAATGTTTGAAAATAAACTGCCGTATAGAGCCATCCACGGGAATGAAACCTTGTACCATGACAGCGCAAAGTCGCGGTACGCAGTAACGGAAGAAGCAAATCGTTCGCCGAATTCATCCTGCCGGTTAAACACGCGAACGACCTCCATACCGTTTACATATTCGATAATGGTATTGTTCAGCCGCTTTGCTGCGGCAAAGTAACTGCCCATCTGCTCGACACCGACACGGTACATCTGTCCCGAAACACTGATGCCCAGCGCAATGACAACGCAGGTAAGCAGTGCAAGCTGCCAGTCTATAACGAGGATGGTTACAAGCGCAAACACGGCAACGGTGAGATTGGCAATCCCTTCGGGGATCATGTGCGCCAAAAGGAGTTCTATCGATTCAATGTCATCGGTAAACAGCTTTTTGATAGCTCCGCTGCCCATCTCCCTTACTTTTCCGAGCGGCTTGCGCTCCAAGTTTTCCTGCAAAAAGCGGCGTATGTTTTCCAGCGTGTTGTAAGCCGCACGGTGTGAAAGCTGAAAGCCGTACATATAAAAAACCGCGTATACGATTTCCGCAAGCAGGATACCTGCAAGCATTTTCCCGCTTCCGGCTAAGGTCGGAACCGAACCGTTTAAGACCTGCTCAAGGATGGTGTATACCAAAAGATACGGGACGATGCTCGCCGCTGCTCCGAGTGTCATACAGAGCGCTGCCTGATATATCGTGCGGCGGTGCGTCCCTGCGTACTGCAAAATCTTGGAGATAGAGCCCTGCTTGTCCCGTTTCCGGCTCGTGTTTTCATCGTTTTCCTGCAAGAAATAGGAAGAAACCCGTTCGATGCCTGCTTTATTCAACGGATAGAAAGCTAAGACCCTGCCGTTTTCGATATGGAGAATGTGCGTGCAGCAGCTCATAATCAATTCGGGGTCGTGCGTAATAACGAGCGAAAGGGCGGCGCTTGTCTGCAGCTCGCGTAAAAGAGAGCCGAAGCGTTCCATACCGCGGCGGTCAAGTCCGCTGGTCGGTTCATCAAAAATCAGCAAATCTTTTTTTGCACAGAGTGCGGAAGCAATTGCCGTCCGCTGTTTTTGACCACCCGATAATGAGGCAGGGTGCCGGTCTTTCAGTTCAAGGATACCGAGCCGCGCCAATACGGCTTCGGCATCCGCTGCGGAAGCGCCGGTGTTCATCATCACTTCTTCCAGCACGCTGTCGGCGAAGAGCTGCCGGTTGACATCCTGCATTACCATAAAACTGCGTTTGCTGCGCTCCTCGGCCGTCAGATACGCGCCGCCGACTGCGATGCTCCCGTTTGAAGGAATCAGCCCCGCGAGCGCTTGCGCAAAAGTGCTTTTGCCCGATCCGTTATCACCGATGAGCGCTACAATCGAATGTTCGGGCAGTGCGAGTCGCTCTATATCGAGCACACGGGTAGAGCCGTAGCCGCAGGTTACATCGAGCGCTTCAAGCGCGGGTTTTGACACGGATTGTGATTCAGGCTGCGTACTGCTCTTGACCGGCGTTTCTTGTGCCGTATCCTCTTTCCGTGCAAGCGCGGCGAGGGACTGCATATCGGTGAGGCGCAATCCCAGTGCGGTTAAATCGGATTCACTGAGCGCTTTCATTTCGTCCCGTGTAAAAATACGCTCGATCTTTCCGCTGCGCATATAGATAAAGCGGTCTGCTACATCCATCAGGTAATAGAGCCGATGCTCCGCAATAACGACGGTCTTTCCCGCCGCTTTGATTTTTACCAGCATCCGGTGCAGCCGCTGAATTGCCCGTTTATCCAAATTAGAGGACGGCTCATCCAGCACGAACACACGGGGATCGGCGGTGTAACAGGAGGCGCAGGCAATTTGCTGCTTTTCTCCTCCCGACAGTTCAAAAATATCCCTGTCCATCAAATTATCGAGCTGCAAGTCGCGTTTTGTTTTTTCAAGGCGCTGTTGAATCTGCTCCCTTGGGATGCCGAGATTTTCACAGCCGAATACAAACTCACCGGTGGTATCGAGGTTAAAGAATTGACTTTTGGGATTTTGAAAAACGCTTCCGGTGAGCGCTGCAATATCGGATAAGTTTTCCGTGTTTACGCACACATCGCCGATCATCACCGAACCGCTCATTTCACCTTCATAAAAATGAGGAGCAAGCCCGTTTATCAGCCGTGTAACGGTGGTCTTGCCGCAGCCCGACTCGCCGCATAATACGACAAATTCGCCGTCTTTTATGGTAAGGTCTATTTCGGATACGCCGTCTCCGGTACCGTGTTCTCCGCTGTAGGAAAAAGAGACGTTTTTAAAATTGATCACACTATTACTCTCCGATAGTATTAGAGATTTTGTATACTATAATACGGATAGACAAAGATGTATATGTGTAATGAGGAAGATTTTATTCGTACGAGGGTTTAATCCCCCGACGCTCTGCGTCGTAACAAAGGGTATTAAAGCCGACTGCAACCACCTTATAGAACACACAGTGCGAAACGTTGAGCACTGTGCCCCGATGCGCTGCGTCGGGGTTGTTGATTTAAAATTTCGCACATTTTTCCGAGAAAAGGGTAAACGCATCAGGCAGAATAGAGAAAAATCGCGAAAAAATTGAGACTGTGAGACCATTTGAACCATCTTCAACTGTTGTACATCCGTGTACCTCTCAACCGATGTACGTCCATGTACATCGGTTGAGGACAAGTTTTGTTCCAAAACTTGTTTCTGACCTATCCCACGCCCATCCTTGGGCGCATTGAAGGCGAGTTTTGTGCGTACACAAAACATCGCTGTACTGACAGGAAGTCAGTGGTTCCAAACAATATCGAGTTTTTCATCAGAAAAACTCGAAGCTAAAAAATGTACAGGGATGTACATTTTTTAGCGATGCCATCCTTGGCAGTTCTGGTTGAATAGCTCTAATGATTCTGCGGGGTTACTAAAAAAACTGTCTGATGCGTTTACCCTGATAGGGTGTCGCGAACTTCTTGAGTTTTACGGTTAATTTGTGGTATTATTGTGAAAACTATTGCGGGATAAGTAAAAAATAGAGGATGGTGTAGGGATGAATAAGTCTGTATTTATATTATGTAAACAAGATAAAGTAAGCATTGAACGCTTGCATATTTGTACATGGTCTATTATGAGTGATAAATTTCTTACGGAGTATGGATTTGAAATCGATCGAGGGAATTTAAAAAAGCTTGATTTATTAGTAGTTTTACCGGCTATCGACTCACAAAAAGGTTTTAACTGTTTGTATAAAAATATTAGTGATACCGATAATTGTCGATTTATTTTCAATGCTGATATAAAAACAGCAGAACCTATTAGTGGGAATACTGATTTCGGTATTAAATTTTCTTTCTATAATAATCGAGAATTCACAATACTTCCCATCGGTGATAATTTCACTTTAAAAAATAAAAATCTACAAATAACATTAGAAATACCTGAACAAGCAGGTAATATTATATAC
>CAJPTT010000211.1 GCA_905373565.1 uncultured Treponema sp.
ATTTTTGCACCCGAGTTATCGGCAACGTTTAATCTTGTTTCTACTTGAACCATAATATAGACGCTCCTTACTCGTTATTTTGCACGCTCAATAATCTCCGCCAAACGCCAGCATTTTTCCTTGCTGATCGGACGGTTCTCTACAATACGCACCGTATCACCAATGTGAGCTGTATTTTGTTCGTCATGCGCCTTATACTTTTTTGTATTGAGCACATACTTTTTATACAGCCGATGAAGTTTCTTGGTAGCGACCTGCACAACAATGGTTTTATCCATTTTATCGCTGGTTACCAAACCAACAAACTCGCGGTTCCCGGATTTCTTTTTTGCCGTTGTTTCTTCCACGGGCCTGCTCCTACTCTGCACTTACACCGGCCAGTTCTTTCTGCCGGATAAATGTGTTCAGCGCTGCAATTTCGCGGCGCATAGACCGTTTCAGCATAGGGTTCTCTACGTGTCCCACTACAAACTGAAACCTCAAATCCATATATTTTTGTTTAAGTTCGCTCCGCTTTGCCACCAATTCAGCAAGGGATAAATCTTTATAGTTCGGCTTTTTCATTCGGAAAACTCCATCTTAGTTATCGCGCGGCTGCTCGGCAAAGCGTGTCTTAAACGGAAGTTTACTTCCTGCCAAACGCATAGCCTCTTCCGCAAGCGAGCGATCAATACCGGTAAGCTCAAACAGCACCGTTCCGGGTCTTACAACAGCGACCCAATATTCCGGAGCACCCTTACCTTTACCCATACGTGTTTCAGCCGGTTTTTTCGTATACGGCTTATCGGGAAATACACGTATCCACAACTTACCGCCGCGCTTTACCTTTCTGTTTAAAGCAACACGAGCAGCTTCGAGCTGGCGATTAGTCAGCCAAAAGGGTTCAAGCGATACCAATGCAAATTCACCGAAGTCAATATGATTACACCGTGTTGCGTTTCCCTTAACTCTACCGCGCTGAATTTTGCGGTATTTTACTCTCTTAGGACTTAAAGCCATCGCTTAATCCCTCCCTGCTTCGGCACGCTCGCCGCGGCCTTTTTCCGACCGAGGAGCGCGTTCCTTGCGCTGTTTTTTTAACAATAAACCGGCATCATCTTTTTGGTCGCTGCCGTACATCATACCGCTATAGAGCCAAACTTTTACACCGATTTTTCCGTAGGTGGTATGCGCCTCCGCAAAACCGTAGTCGATATCCGCACGGAGTGTGTGCAAGGGTATCCGCCCTTCCTTCATTTCTTCGGTTCGGGACATTTCCGCGCCGCCGAGACGGCCTGAAACACGGATTTTAATTCCCTGAGCACCGGCCTTCATCGTAGAAAAGCAGCCTTGCTTTAAGGCTTTCCTAAAAGAGGCGCGCCCCATCAGCTGACGAGCAACATTCTGGGCAACGAGAGAAGCATTTAATTCGGCACGCTTCACCTCTTTAATCTTGATCTGAACTTTTTTATTCAGCTCTTTCTGAATAATAGCGCCGATTTTTTCAATATTGGCACCTTTCGTTCCGATGATAACGCCCGGCCGCGCAGTATGAATCACAATCGTTACACGCTGGGGATGACGGATGATTTCGACATCGGCAACATCCGCATTTTTACACTCAGGCATCGTCTGGAGCATTGCGCGAATCTTTAAGTCTTCGTGCAACAAATCTGCGTATTCTCTCGGACTTGCATACCAGCGAGACGCCCATGTTTTGTTAATTCCAAGTCTTAACCCGATAGGGTTTACTTTCTGTCCCATACTTACGCTCCCGCCTTTTCGTCAACTATTACCGTAATGTGACACATTCGTTTTAATTGAACATCCGCACGTCCGCGGCCGCGGCACCATAAGCGCTTAAGTCTCGGTCCTTCATCAATACGGATCTCTTTGATATAGAGCATATCTTCATCCAGTTTTTTATTACCGTTCAAAGCATTCGAAGCAGCAGACTTAACCGTCTGTGAAATCAGCGCTGCCCCTTTATTGGGTATGTGCTCTAAGATCGCCATTGCATCGGTATAAGACTTGCGTTTAATCACATTCGCAACCGGCCGAACTTTTGTCGGAGAAGCAATAAAATACTTTATCGTAGCGCGGTAACCGTTTTTTACAGTTGTTTCAGCCATTATTTCCACCTACTTTCTTGCCGCTTTTTTATCCGAGCCGCCGTGCCCGCGGAAAATACGGGTAGGAGCAAACTCGCCAAGCTTGTGTCCAACAAATTCCTCTGTGATATACACAGGGATCCATGATTTACCGTTGTATACCGAAATAGTAAAACCGACCATCTCAGGTATAATCGTGGAGCATCGGGAGTAAGACTTAACCATCTTTTTTGTTTTCTGATCTCCCGTCTTGCTCATTTCAACAACCTTTTTGTACAGGCTTTTTTCTACAAAAGGGCCTTTTTTAACAGATCTTGACATTCTCTACTCCCTACTTCCGCCGTGAAACAATAAACCGATCCGAAGTATTCTTCTTCTTACGGGTTTTATATCCCTTACAAGGCTGACCCCACGGAGTAACGGGATTACGCCCCTTTCCGCGTCCTTCACCACCGCCAAGCGGGTGATCGACAGGGTTCATAGCCATACCGCGTACGGAAGGACGAATACCGCGCCAACGAGCACGCCCCGCCTTTCCTAAATTGATATTCATGTGATCGGCATTTCCAACCTCACCGATTGTTGCGTAGCATTTTTTATGCACCAACCGAGTTTCTCCGGATGGAAGCCGCAACGTTACATAATCGCCTTCTTTTGCAGCGATAAGCGCAGCGGCGCCGGCGGAACGAGCCATCTGCCCGCCCTTTCCAAGCGTCAACTCAACATTATGGACGGTAAACCCGACCGGTATGGATTCAAGCGGCAATGCATTCGCAAGCTCAAGTGCAGCCATTGTTCCGCTCATAATTTTTTGTCCGATCTTCAACCCCTTAGGAGCAAGGATGTATCGTTTTTCGCCGTCAGCGTAAAAGATCAATGCGATATTTGCACTACGGTTCGGATCATATTCGATAGTTCGAACCGTACCCGGAATACCGTACTTATTGCGTTTAAAATCGATCTCGCGATACTTCCGCTTATGTCCACCGCCCTGATGCCGAACGGAAATACGCCCATGGCTATCCCGCCCTGCATTGGATTTTTTTCCGGTTGTAAGGCTTTTTTCAGGTTTCTGCGCAGTGATTTCATCACGCAGCAAGTCAATTCGACCGCGCATACCCGGTGTTATAGGCTTATATAATTTAAGAGCCATTTATCTTCCCCTTCAAAGCAGCGATAAGTGCTGTTATGCACCTTCAAAAACTTTAATCGATTCGCCTTCAGCAAGCGTCACAATAGCTTTTTTCCAGCTTGCAGTCTTACCTGCCCGATAGCGAACTCGACGCATTTTTCCGTCGACGTTTACAACAGCACAATTAAGCACTTTCACATTAAAAAGCTTCCGTACTGCTTCCTTAATCTGCACCTTTGTAGAGCGCGGATCCACCTTAAAAACATATTTACGCTGCTCACGCATCTCGTTTGATTTTTCCGTAAGCACAGGCGCTATAATAACATCAGTATATTGCATTACTCAGCCCCCTCACCTGCATAAAAACTCGAAAGATTTTTTGCAGCAGACTCAAGCATCAGCACTTTCCGTCCATAAAACAGATCGTGCGCACGCAAACGGTTATACGTTAAAAACGACAGCGTAGGAATATTTCTTCCGGCACGCTTCAACATTGCATCATCATCTTTCAAAACAAGCACCGTGCGCTCATTCTGAACAAATGACTGCAATATTTTTACCAGATCTTTCGTTTTACCGGTTTCAACCGTAAAATCTTCTATAACAACAAGGCGGTCTTCATCCTGAGCTTTCAAGCTCAAAATAGATTTCATCGCCAACCGCTTTGCTTTTTTCGGAATTGCATAGCTGTAATCACGCGGTTTCGGCCCGAAAATCGTACCGCCGCCGACTAAAACCGGTGATTTTTTATCACCGCGGCGCGCACGCCCCGTCCCCTTCTGCTTATACGGCTTTGCATTGGAACCGTTTACCTCCGCACGGCCTTTTGTACACGCCGTACCGACACGCATATTTGCTAATTCATTTGTAATGGCATAGTAAATGACATCTTCATTCACAGGCAAACCGAACACCGCATCGTTAAGCTCAATTGTCCGCAATTCCTTACCATCAATCGAATAGACTTTCTTTTCCATTCTCTTCTCCTGCCGTTATCTTTCCCGTTTTACAGCGGATTTAAGGAACACAACCGCATCCTTTTTACCGGGAACGGAACCACGTACCATAACGACGCCCAATTCGGGATCTATTTTTTCAATCCGCAAATTCTGTACCGTTACTCGTTCGGCGCCCATGTGACCAGGCATTTTAACGTTTTTAAACGATCGCCCCGGACTGGTGCACTGCCCTGTCGAACCGGGCTCACGGTGAAACTTTGAACCGTGAGAAGCACGCCCGCCGCCGAAACCATAGCGCTTTACAACACCCTGAAAGCCCTTTCCTTTTGAAATCGCGGTAATATCAAGATACCGGACAGATTCCAAAACTTCGACGCCGATTTTTGCGCCAACGGTAACTTCTTTATCAAAACCTCTAAATTCTTTTAAAAGACGGACAGGCGCAACACCTTCTGCAAATTGATTTGCATACACCTTTGAAACACGCCCTTCTTTCAATTCACCCGTTCCCAACACAACCGCTTCATAACCGAAATGATCCGCATCTTTTACTGCGACCACCGTATTCGGCACTACTTGCAAAACGGTAACAGGTGTCAGCCGCCCCTCGTCATCAAACAACTGGGTCATGCCGATTTTTTTACCAATCAGACCAACCATAACTCACAACTCCTCGAGAAACTCATCGCTTCTCCGGTACGCACATCCTGATTAAATGCCGTCTACCGTTCTTTTATTGTTTAATTTCTACATCAACCCCCGCCGAAAGTTCCAATGGCGATTGGTTTCCTGTAGAAACAAAA